>VGXB01000083.1 GCA_016873515.1 Nitrospira sp. | reverse complement strand
TTCTACAAGGCGAAGGAGATTGTGTGCCCTGTCTTGGCGAAGGGTGCGAGCGGCACATTAACAGTGTGAGTGACTGCCTTCAGCAATTGCCGGCCGGCCGCGTCATCGATGCCGCGCGGATGCTGTTAGCTGAACAGCATGATCGACTTCACAGGCCGTTACCCATGACATCAGGACACGTATGAAACAGTGGACGGCGTCATCTTTCCACGCGTTCGCCGACAGATGCGGAAGCCTGTTGCTCAAGTATCGGTCTTTGCTCGTGATCGGCACACAGCTGAGTCTGATCCTGGCGGCACACCTCACCGCTTTTGCTTTGCGCTTCGATGGAGATATTCCCCCCCAGCATCAACTCCTTATGTGGAACTATCTTCCGGCTGCTCTGCTCATTTTTGGATCGAGCTTGTGGGTATTTCAAATTCAGCAGGGGCTGTGGAGGTATGTCGACATCCATGATCTGACGAGGATCTTGTGGGTGTCTGTTGCCAGTTCCGCAGTGTTTTATGTAATCGTTCATCTGCTCATTGGGACCACGCAGTATCCGAGATCCATCATTATTCTAACCGGTCTCTTGAGCGGGTTGTATTTGGTGGGGATTCGAGTGGCAGTTCGCTGGTTTCGAGAATGGTTCCAAATTACCAGCCTGACTGCAAATCGCGTGCTGGTCGTCGGCGCGGGAAACACAGGGGAATTGCTTGTGCGGGCTATGCTTTCCGACTCGGCCTATAACAGTAAACCGGTGGCCTTTGTGGATGACGATCCTGTCAAACAGAAGATGAAAATCCATGGGATTCCCATCGTCGGCAGGATCGCCGACATCAAGGCGGCGGTGAACCGGTTCGGAGCTCACGAAATTGTCGTAACCATTCCCTCGGCTTCGACCGCGATAAAGCAAGCCATTCTTGTCGCCGCCGAAGGCTGCATGGTGCCGATCAAGATTTTGCCCAGCATCAAACGGTTGCTCGGTGACCCGGTCTTGCTTCAGCAAGTCCGGCCCATGAGTCTTGAAGACTTGTTGCAGCGCGAGCCGATTCAAACGGATTGCCAGGAGCTGTATCCCCTGATTGAAGGGAAAACCGTGTTGGTGACCGGAGCCGGCGGCTCCATCGGGTCAGAATTGTGCAGGCAAATCGCGCAATACAGACCGAAATCGCTGGTCCTGTTTGAACAATATGAAAATTCTCTTCATGCGCTCCTGCTCGAATTACGGGCGGCGTTTCCGCATGTAGGCGTGCTCCCGATTGTGGGAGACGTCACTATGTCAGACCGGGTGTCGGAGGTGTTTCGACAGACGGGTCCGGAACTGATCTTTCATGCGGCCGCGCACAAGCATGTGCCGCTCATGGAACTAAATCCCAAGGAGGCCATGCGCAACAATATCCTGGGAACGCGTGTGGTGGCCGAAGCGGCGCTGAGGACCGGCGTGGATCGGTTCGTGCTGATCTCGACGGACAAGGCGGTCAATCCATCGAACGTAATGGGTGCGACCAAGCGGATTGCGGAGCATGTGGTGCAGGGATTCAGTCGCAAGGGCATGACCAAATTCACGGTGGTCCGATTCGGAAACGTGTTGGGGAGCAACGGTAGCGTCGTGCCCTTGTTCGTCGAACAAATCCGGAAGGGCGGGCCCGTGACTGTCACCGATCCGGAGATCAAGCGGTTTTTTATGACGATCCCCGAAGCCGTGCAACTTGTGCTCCAGGCGAATGTGATGGGGCAGGGCGGAGAGGTCTTTGTGCTCGATATGGGAGAACAGATCCGGATTGCGGACCTTGCGAGAA
>VGXB01000082.1 GCA_016873515.1 Nitrospira sp. | reverse complement strand
CTGATCGTCGACCGGGTCGCCCATGTCGTCACCTTGCGTCGGGAGAACCAAGATCTCAAGGCGACCCTGGAGGACAAATTCAGCTTCAATGGTATTTTAGGGGCAAACAGCCGCATGCGCGGGGTGCTGGATAAAATCAAGCTGGTAGCAGCCACTGATTCGACGGTGCTGATCTTGGGTGAGAGTGGAACGGGAAAAGAATTAGTTGCAAACGCCGTCCATCAGAATAGTTCGCGGCGGGATCAACCGCTGATCAAAGTCAGCTGTGCGGCATTGCCGGAAACGCTGCTGGAAGCTGAGTTGTTCGGCCATGAAAGGGGCGCCTTCACCGGCGCGCTGCGCCAGCGGCGTGGACGCTTCGAACTGGCCCATCGGGGCACCTTGTTCCTTGATGAAATCGGAGAACTGTCGCCGGTGGTTCAGGTGAAACTCTTGCGGGTATTGCAAGAGCGGACGTTCGAGCGAGTTGGCGGGAACGATACGATCGATGCGGATGTTCGCCTGGTGTGCGCTACTCAAAAAGATCTGCGAAAAGAGGTCGTGCAAGGCCGGTTCCGGGAGGATTTCTATTATCGGCTCAATGTTGTGCAAGTCATTGTTCCTCCACTGAGGGAACGGCAAGAAGACATTGCCGTCATCGCTGAACACGTGCTCGATGTCTGTTCAGAAAAGCTCAGCAAGAAACCGAAAGGCTTTTCGCCGCCGGCCCGTGAATTGTTGCTCCGGTATTCCTACCCGGGGAACGTGCGGGAGTTGATCAACATAGTCGAACGGGCCGTGGCGCTCGGACACGAGAGAGAATCGATTCGACCGGAGGATCTCTGCGGGTTCCAATCGTGCCCCTATCTCGGCGGTATCCCACAAGAGTCGTGCGGCTTTTGCAGTGAAGGCCTGACCGGCGGCAAGCGGAAGACCGATAGGCCGATGACGACGCTCGCCGAGGCACGGGAAGTTTTCGAGAAGGACTATATTGTTTCTCTGTTGGAGCGAGTCGATGGCAGCCGCACGACCGCTGCCAAATTTTTGGGGTTGTCCCGTAAGGCACTCTGGGAGAAGTGCAAACGGTATGGAATTCCCTCGACTTATGGTGAGAGTCAGGACGAAGAGGATTGACAGAATAGGGGACCTCGTCTCGGTGTGCACTGCATGCGTCGGCTCACGGAAGAAATTTCGTTCCAGAGGGTGTATGGTGAGTAGGAAGCATTCGTCGAGCGCGTGCGGGTCTTGGAGGAGGGATATTCGATGCTCCGAGCATAGATAGTGTGGGGGGGTGTCGCGCGTCGATGGTGCCGGGATGTGTGGATGACGGAGGCAAAGCCGACATCAAGGAAGATCGACTGACCGTCGGGAAAGTACAGGGTGAGGTCAAGGTCGGCAGGGTGACTTTTCAGGTGGCCAAATTGCTCGGCAGCCCCAACATTGTGACGACGGACGAGAAGTGCCGAGAGGTGTGGACCTATGACAGGGTATCCATCGATCGGGTTGATACGGCCAGGTCATCCTTTGCGGAGGTCATCATCGTCAGTACCGCCGCACGTGTGGGCCGTTCTATCACCGGAGCAATCTCGTCCGATTTACTGCGACCGTCCACAAGCAAAACAACGCCCAGCTCGTCGTGCGCGCCGGCGCCCAATATTACCTGTGTGCTGTCGAAGATCCCGTGCCCTGCCAGCATTTCTTTCGCACCCTGGAACAGGGATTGTTTTTGCAAGGCCAGTCCGTGGAATAGTACCCTGTAGGCGAGTTGGTATAGATGGTCGATTCAGGTGACAGTCGTTTGTGCTCACGGAATAAAGGGGGAACTATGAGAATCGGTTTGGTGAACTATATGCTTAGTGTGGTTGTCGTCGGCACATTG
>VGXB01000081.1 GCA_016873515.1 Nitrospira sp. | reverse complement strand
CCGAGCCCACGCATCCGGTACAATGCCATCGAGACTATTTCGATGATCAAAGCCGTGTCGGCAGTGCCGGCTCTCGTCACTACGGCCAAGGATATGAATGAGATTCCTCGTGTGCGGGAACATGCCGTGCGCGTCGCGATTCGTCTTGACTCAGGACAGGCCTCGGAGGCGATTCAGGCGATGGCAACTGATGGCAATGCCTCCATTCGAAAGGCCGCGGCGTTTGAGGCCCGGTATGTGCGGCAGAAATCGGTTATTCCGATCCTCATTGCCCTTGTGACTGACGAGGAGCGATTTGTGGCTTTGTCGGCCCTCCATTCGTTATGGGTCTTGACGCATCATGAAACGGAATTTCACGATTGGGATGCCTCGACGAAGCAGGATCGTTCGGCCTGGGTCAGTGAGTGGGTCGAATGGTGGAATGACTATAAAGATGTGTTCGAGATCCCGGAGCCGCCGCGGTCTAAACGAAAATCGTGAGGGGCATGTGAACCAGAGAATCGGAGTTGCGGCCTGCAAGAAGCCTGTGTTAGGACTATCTCGTCCCTGTTGAGCGGATACACAAATGATTCGGATTTTTGGTTATGTTGAAAATCGCCAAGCTCGGTAATCCGATTCTTCGCAAGGTCGCGGCCCCGATCAATCCACGCGAGATTCGATCGTCGGATATCCAGGGCTTGATCGATGAGATGTTTGACGTCATGTACGACGAGCCGGGAATTGGTCTGGCGGCTCCTCAAGTGTCCCGCTCGGTTCAATTGGTGGTGATGGGGTGCAAGGATGACGGGGGCTTTCCTGAAACCGTTCTCATCAATCCCTCGATTGTCTATTACGGCCCGGAGCAGGTAGAAAACTGGGAGGGCTGTCTCAGTGTCGATGGATTAAGGGGGAGGGTCATCAGACCCTCGGTGGTGCGGGTAAAGGGGTTAGACCGACAGGGCAAGGCGCTCGATTTCGAGGCAACCGGCCTGTTTGCCGTCTGCATTCAGCACGAACTGGATCACCTCATTGGGAAGGTCTTCCTCGATCGCATGACCAACATGTCTACCCTGACGCAGTTGCATGAATTCCAGCAGTATTGGCAAAAAGAGTCGTCGAGCATCATCTGACCTCCTACATCATTCGTAGACTTCTCGTGAAACCGCTCTTTCGTGTCTTGCGCTATCTTCGGCCCCATCGCGGGCGTGCCGTCACCACGCTGCTCTGCGCGGCTTGCGCGACAGCGATGGAGCTGGTTCCTCCCTGGGTCATCAAGTTCATCATCGACGACGTGATTCAGGCCAAACACCTGGCCCTGCTTCCCTGGATCTTGGGTCTGTTAGTCGGGGCCTATCTCCTGAAAAATCTGTTCGCCTCGTTCAGAATTCGGCTCAATAATCAGCTGGAGCAGATGGTGGTGCATGATTTGCGGCGGGAGATCTTCTCCGCCCTACAACGATTGTCCCTCAGCTATTTCGAGAATCGTTCGACCGGCGAGATTATGTCGCGTGTGACGAACGACACGGAACACGTCGAGCGCATCTTTATCGACGGCCTCGAAGCCGCCGTGACGGCCTCCCTGACGCTGATCGGAATTACCGTTATGCTGTTTACCCTGAACTGGAAATTAGCAGCGCTCTCATTGCTTCCCATTCCCTTCTTGCTGATATCCGCAGGCTGGTTTACCTCCACGGTGCATGGATACTACTATCAAATCCGGAAGCATTCCGCTGAACTCAGTGGCTACCTGCAGGACGCCTTGTCCGGTATCAGAGAAACGATGGGACTCATGCGCCAATCCCATGAGCAAGCCCGGTTCGACCGATTGAGCCGTAGGTATAGCGATGCCAACCTCAAGGCGATGTTTCTGTGGTCGGTCTATTCACCAGGGATGATGTTGCTGGGCAGCCTCGGGACCGTCGTGATTCTTTGGTATGGTGCGAGCGAAGTCATGGACGGCCGGTTGACACTGGGAGAGCTGGTACTCTTTCTATCATATCTGGCCCTCTTCTATGTGCCGATCAATCAGATTCACTCCGTCAATCATTTGCTGCAACACGCCCTGGCGGCGAGCGAGCGGGTGTTTGAAGTGCTAGACACGATTCCTGACGTAATCGATCGGCCT
>VGXB01000080.1 GCA_016873515.1 Nitrospira sp. | reverse complement strand
AGTTTCATGGACTGGGCCGCATTCATGTGACGGACTTCCGTTTCGACCCCGGGATTCATGTAGCCGTCCCGCTCCTCCACGTCCACGCTGCTGTCAGAACGCGCTTACAAGTTTCCCGGGGCGATCTTTTTTTGCGTATGGCTGAGGACAGCGGGTGCAGGGGGGCTGTGCTTGAAAAGATGAACCGCAGTACAATGATTTTTCAGAAGGCTCGTTTCGTTGTGGTAACCTACGCCACTCCATGCACACACGGTATCGGCCCAATCTCAAAATAGAAATTCCTGAGCGGGATTCGACTCTCCACGGCGTAACAGGCCAGGTAGCATCAATGACAGCTGATTTTCATACAACAATGCATTCCTTGCCTGCGTCTCGTCGATCCACAAGCTGAGACAGTACTTGATGCCAGTTCACCCGAAGAAATTAATAGGTTCAAAATGGACGGCGGTCGCGCCGGTCAACCGAGAAACGCACTTTCTCGTGATCGGGGTCTGCAGTCCGGAAGATCCACTGTCACCGGTCGAGTGGATTGATCTTGAGGCGGTGTATACTAAACGGGTCGAGCGCATTCAGTGGTGGGCGCTCGACGATCCGCTTCGATGGCGACAAGGCTGGCAGTAACCAGCAGTTCGAGTTGTCGTTGTTTATCAGACTAGTCGCACCATGGTAGGAGGACAAGGTGATTTCTTCAAGGTTGAAAGAGAAAATCGACGCAATCTTTAAAGCGCACATGGATGCAGAACTGGCGGGCGATCTTGATCGGACACTCGCCACCATGGCCCCGCAACCGCATCTTGTGAACGTGCCAACGATGGTGGGGGGGCAAGGGCCTCTAGGTGTTCGGACGTTCTATGCTAAGCGCCTCATCGGCCAGTTCTTCCCCCCTGATGTTACCTTTGAAACCGTCTCTCGTACCTACAGCGACGAGCGGCTTGTTGATGAACTGATTATCTCGTTTACGCACACCCACAAGATCGATTGGATGCTTCCGGGGGTCAAGCCCACGGGTAAACGGGTCGAGGCTGTCTTTGTCGTGATCGTCGGCATTCAGAACGACAAGGTGGCCTATGAACATATTCACTGGGACCAGGCCAGTGTGTTGGTGCAGCTGGGCCTACTGAATCCGACGGGGCTTCCGGTTACCGGCGCTGGTGCCGCGGCCAAATTGAGAAAACCCCACTTACCTGACCCGTTTTTTCACGAAGGCTAACGGTTGACCGAGCGGCCGACGGTGGACGAGCCCGCGGCCAGCATCCTATAGCGTAGACCACTGCAGGCGGACAGGCACAGTGATCGGTCTCTATTACCGAGCCATTGACTGCACGAGGGAAGGTCTCCCGCAAATTTCATGCACACGCTATGGCTGAAAAAGTGCCGAGCCCTGCTTTCTGCCAACGATTTATGTATCACTACCTCGACGATAGCCTGTCCAGGGCTGCAAACTAGAGAGCTGGCGATCTGCAGGTACTTATTGAGTCGTCATCAGTGAAACGAAAATTGATTTTGGCGACCCTGCCCACCGATGTCGTTCACGAAGTGCCGTTTTGGTGCCATCGATGGCCTGGTGTCAGGGAGGGCAAGCCATCACGCGCCAAATAAATCCATTTGCGACGGCGGGGGCAGTATGGCTGAAGGTGGTGACGACGGCGGTACCGGAGTTGGCGCCTGCTGCCGGTCCAGATAGGCCTTTAGTTTATTAAAGTCTTCCTTCAGGGTTCCTAGCAGATTCCCTTGATGCAGCGCAGCGGCAGGATGGAGCAGAGGGAAGACCACAAACCGGTCCAGCTGGATCGCCTGGCCCTTCACCTTTGTGATGGGTACCTTCTTTTCCAGTATTGTCTGTGTTGCCCAGTTGCCCAGCGTACAAACCAACGCTGGCTTGATCTCCGCAATCTGCTGCAGAAGAAACGGCTTGCAGGTTTCCACCTCATCCGGCTCCGGATCGCGGTTGTTTGGCGGGCGGCACTTGATCACATTTGCAATGTAGACCTGCGAGCGCGACAGGCCGGCCGACTCCAACAGCTTGTCCAGGATTTTGCCCGCTGCGCCTACGAACGGCTCGCCCTTTTGATCTTCATTAGACCCCGGCGCCTCGCCCACGAACATGATCGACGCATTCGGGTTACCCGTGCCGAACACCACCTGCGTCCGACCCATCGTCGCGAGCTTGCAGCGCTGGCAATTGTGAAGGGAGGTGTT
>VGXB01000079.1 GCA_016873515.1 Nitrospira sp. | reverse complement strand
CAATCACTCGATGGCCGAGGGTCGCAAGATACCGCGCATCTTGACCGGCGCCACAGCCGAGATCGAGCAAGACTCCTTGTTTGGGTAATAGCGCCATCCATTCCTTTAACAACGCCGGTCGCTTGTATTTTTTGCGCCCCCATTGCCGGAGAAAGGTCTTTGCATCTTTTTCATACGTCAGCAAGGTCCGCGTAACGTCGCTGGTTGTGCTATGGTGCATGGCTACACGGTCAGGCATGTGAGGAAATATACGATGTTGGGATTTCAGCGGAGCCTTTTCTTCGTCCTCTTGGGACTGGCTATTCACACCGGCGTAGAGGCCAAACCCGTCGATCCTCCTTGCGACAAGTATCCCCCCGACAAACAATCACGCTGCGTAGAACTGTGGAAAGGGCTGAACCTGGAAGACGGCCCGATCATTTCGCAGTTCGGGCTGGACCAGCTCAAACGGCGCGAAGAGGGTAAGATCACTGCCCAGCAACACTTGGCCGAGAACATGACGTTCATCAAACAATTCACCGAGAAGCGGCTCGAACGGCTGAAAGAGCGTATGGCGAAAGAGCAGCCTTGAAACACCGGCCCATCCGGCCTCATCTATGCGAGACGGATGAATTGGTTTCTTTCCTTCTCCCACCCGATTGCAGTTTCCGGTCCATGGCCAGTCACCACAACCGTCGTGTCATCGAGGGTATAGAGCCGCTCTCTGATTGACTGTTCGATCGCATCGAAATCGCCGCCCCACAAGTCGGTGCGTCCAATACTCCCGCGGAACAGCGTGTCCCCCACCAAAACCAGTTTGTCACCCGGAGCGTAAAAGCTCATCGAGCCTGGTGTATGACCCGGCGTGTGCAACGCGAATACCGGAATGTCACCCAGCAAGAGTTTCTCCTCGTCCTTAAGCCAGTAATCCGGCATCGGCACGGTGTCCGACGGTACGCCGAACATTCGGCACTGCACATCAAGATTCCTCCATAAATCGAGATCCTCTTGGTGCAGGCAGAGCACGGCGCCCGTGGCTTGCTTCATCGCGCCGGAGGCAAGAAAATGATCGAAGTGGGCGTGGGTGTGCAAGATGTGGCTGACGGTGAGTCCCAACTGCTGCACCTCATGGAGAATGCGCTCATGAGCCCCGCCCGGATCAATCACGATCGCCCGTTTCGTTAGCGGATCGCCGATAATCGAGCAGTTGCATCCGAGGGGAGGTACCGAGAAGGTCTTTCGTATCAGGGCAGCCATAGTTCCGACATGCTACAGGACCACAGATCGATGGCACAAGCTATGGGTCTTCAGCGCTATCTTGCCGCTCGCCCAGAGTCCAGATCACTTCGGTATCGGCCAATATCCAGCTGAGGTCTCGTCGATGAAACCAGATCAAAAACCCTGCCCCGGTGCCGTCCGGACGAAGATTCTCCACATAGAGCAAAACCTGATCGTTGCGCAATGAACGGCCCACCCGCGAAAAAGCAAGACGATCCAACACCGGAGACGCTTGCACGGGTACCGCTGAAGCCACTTCCGGCTCTTCCATCGAACCAGCCGACATGAATCGGTACCGAACGCCGAACTGAAACCGTGCGTCGAGCCGAGAGGCTGTGCGATTGGCGCCGACAAAATCCCGTACGAGATCCGTCGGCAGCTGACCCATGAAATAGTCCTGCTCTTGGAACAATGCCTCCGTCATCGGTCCCATTTGATCCGGAAACATTCGAGTTACGGTAGCCCGTTCGAGTATCACTAATTTTGTCTGCGAGGTGAGAAATTTTTGTTCGACAACCTGGTCATATAACCCATAGTCTTCGACAGGAATTCCGACTACCGCCTCTCTCCCCTCAGCAAACGCACTATCCGGGCAGACACAGAGCAACCACGCCGCAACCAGCACCATTGCCTGTTTCGTCATTCCGACAGCATACCGGCAGGTGTTCGATTCGGTCAAACCCCAAGGCGATATGGACAAGAGACGGTGAAGCATAGATAATCCGGCCTTCATTTTTGGAAACCCATCCTTATGCAGGACAACACCATCCTCATGACTGGACGATCGAAGACGATCGGCCTTCTTCTTTTTCCTAGCTGTATCCGGTTGCGCACCTGACGAATCGCCATTAAAAGCTTAGAACGAGGCACCGGAAAAGCAACTATCGCGACTGAAGTCGTTGTTGACCCCGCTGCAAGATGGCAACAAGGTCCTGCACCAGCAGATCGACCTGCTCAATCAAGAACTCCGCGACGCCAAACAGCAAC
>VGXB01000078.1 GCA_016873515.1 Nitrospira sp. | reverse complement strand
CTGCAGCATGATCTCTTCGGAGGGCACCCGCTTCTTGGACATGCCCCTGATCTCCTGGGTTGCCGGCCAGCCTAACTGGCACCCTACACCCCAATTGCCCGGACCGGTCACGTCATTATTGTCCTTTATGGGATCTCTGCTGAGTCTGCACACAGGCAAGTATAGGCAATATGGTCAACCTATCAAGAAAACTGCCAGAAGCGAAATCGCGGGGGAGGATCAAAAGGCTCGAAGCTTAGGATTTCTGAATGTCTCGATGTTTGAGCGTAACTTTGTAACCCATAGCTGCAAGACTCTCCTGCAAGCGACCGGCCACGGCGACGGAACGATGGCGTCCTCCGGTACAGCCAATGGCAATGGTCAAATAGCGTCGGGGCTCTCCCTCGAACAATGGGATGAGAAATTGCAACAGCTCTTCAAGGCGTTTCACAAGGGCCACAGCATTGGGGTCTGTAAGGACGAAGGATCGCACCCGGGGATCTTCTCCTGACAACGGCTTCAGGTCTGGTACGAAGTAGGGATTCTTCAGAAAGCGCGCATCAAAGAGCAGGTCGATTTCATAGGGAATCCCAAACTTATAGCCGAATGTCACGAGCGATATGATCAGCTGTTTCTCCATCCGATCATGGCTGAACTGAATTGTGAGCAGATCTCGCAACTCATGCACGGTCAAATCAGACGTGTCGATGAGACGGTCAGCGTGCCGCCGCAGTTCGGCCAGCCGTTCTTTCTCAAATCTCACACCTTCCGATACGGGCGACTTAGGCATCAACGGATGAGGGCGTCTTGATTCAGAGAACCGCCTGATGAGCACTTCTTCTCGCGCCTCGAAAAACAGAATCCGAACGGAGTGTCCGAGCACTTTGACGCGTTCCAAGATGCCGATGAGATCTGAAAAAAACACACCCTCGCGGATATCGATCCCCAACGCCACGTTGGTAATCTCTTCGTGCTGGCAATTGCAGAGATCAACAAATGTCAAGAGAAGGGCCAGGGGAAGGTTGTCGATACAGAAATAACCTGCGTCCTCAAAGGCCTTGAGTGCGTGAGTCTTTCCGGAACCCGACAGCCCGCTGATAATCACTAAATTGAGTCGCGCGTCAAGCCGTTCAGGAACGATCACTTCCATGCCGTCCATGCTAGAAGAGGGGATCCAAATTCCGTGCTCGGCACTGTACGTGCCCTCACATGCCGGAGGAGCTGCGGATGCGCCGGACCTTGCCAGGTTTGTGGCTAACCAATCGCTCTTTGAGCTTTCTCAGCTGCGCATCAACTCGATCAACGAGGACGTCAATCGTGGTATACATCTCTGGAGTCGACGTTTTTGCCTGCACCGATTTGCCGTTGAGAGTTCCGATCGCTTCGGCCTTGTGCTGGAGCTTTTCCACTTCCAGAACAACTTCAAGCGACTTCATTTTCGAGCCATAACGATTCAACCTCACGAACCGTGTTTCGACATAGTCTTTCAGCGCGGAAGTAACGTCCATATGCCGACCTGTAATTTTAAGCTTCATGCGCGCCTCCAAACATTGGATACATATCATGACCACACACAGTTAGAAGAATCGCTTGCGCTGACTGGCAGATGGGATGCTCTCCTCTGCCCGATACTTGGCCACCGTACGCCTCGCGATCAATACTTGCTGTGTCCGAAGACGCGCAGCGATTTCTTCATCTTTTAATGGCCGCTCAGCGTTCTCTTCCCTCACCATTTTGCGGATCATTTCCCTCACGGATACAGAGGAATGCATGCCCGAGAGCTGATCCGTATGCGGCACTCCCGCGTTAAAGAAGAACTTCAACTCCAGCATGCCTTGCGGACAATACATATACTTGTTGGCCGTGCTACGACTGATGGTCGACTCATGCATCCCGATATCCTCTGCCACCTGTTTGAGCACAAGTGGTTTGAGATACTGAACCCCGTGGTCGAAAAACTGTTCCTGAAACTTGACGATGCTCGACACCACTTTAATGATCGTCTTATTACGCTGCTCGATGCTACGAATGACCCACTGGGCAGCGCGCAGCTTTTCGTCGATGTAGGCCTTCGTTTCAGGCGTGCCGCCCTGGCTTGAAACCATTATTTGTTTGTAAAAGGGGCTGATGCGTATGCGGGGAAGATCTTCGTCATTTAGCAGCACGACCCACTCCCCTTCTTTCTTCACCACAAACACATCGGGAACAATGACATAATTCTGGGTATTCGTGAATGACCGGCCCGGCTTCGGCTCCAAATTCTCGATAA
>VGXB01000077.1 GCA_016873515.1 Nitrospira sp. | reverse complement strand
CGGACGCACGCCCAATCACGCGGACGGTGACACCCTGCCTGCACGACCCACCGCCACGTCGACATCCGCTAGGCACCACTTATGACCGGACCGTCACTATCCAACCAACCAGCGCCACCTCTCTCCGTTCTCCTACGGCGTATCGCCAATGCTCCTCCGCCTCGTTGTCCTCGCTTTTTCCACACTGCTACAATGGCGCATGGTGCATCATAACCAGCCTGTTCCTCCGGTTCGGCACGAACCTCTGTATGCGGATGTCATCGTGCCTCGTCATATTGCCAAGGCTTTTACTTATCTGGTTCCCGCAGCCTTGACCCAGACTCTCACCATCGGCCGGCAGGTCCTCGTGCCATTTGGTCGAACGATGCTGGACGGGATGGTGATTGCCTTGAGCAATCATCCTCCCAGTGGGATACGGGCCGCTTCCCTCAAAGAAATCCGTTCACTGGCGGACGGATCGGAACGTGTCGGGCTCCCGCCTGTGCTGTTTGATTTGTCCCGTCGAGTCGCGGAGCACTATGTTGCTCCATGGGGCCAGTGTCTTCGGCTAGTGTTGCCCAAGAAGCCGGCTCGCGCATCCGCTCGAGGGCAGCGCACGAAACTTAGGGCCACTGACCCTGACGGAGGGTGCATCGTGGAGTCCCTCCTTCACGTGGAGCCAGATCCTCTCTGGGTAGCGCAGGTCGCCGGGCATCTTTGTGCCAATCAGGCAAGGAAAGTTGTCTTCTCTGCTCCATGGGAGCAACGCGTGGTCCGACTTGCCGAGGTGATCCGCCAGGTGCACACTCAAGGCAAATCCATGATTATTATCTGTGGCGAGCTGGCGAAAGCCGAATGGCTCACACGGCAAGTGTCTCACCTGACCACACTCCCGATTACCTTGGCGCGTGTGGAGTCTGGATTTGACCCATGGAGGCGGGCCCAAGAAGGTACGCCGTCCATTGTGCTGGGCACCAGGTCTGCTGTCTTTGCCCCGCTTCCATCCCTTGGTTTGATTTGGATCGAGGGTGAAGACGATCCAGCGCTCAAAGAGCCTCAAGAACCTCGGTATCATGCTCGAGATGTCGCCTGGATACGAGCCAAGGAAGAGGGCGCTCTGGTTGTACTTGCGTCCGCTCATCCTTCTCTTGAATCGGTCTGTGACAGGGATGCCGAGAGTTATGTGGTTCGACCGGAACCGGCTCGACGACCGAAGGTCGAGCTGGTGGACCTCCGTCACGAGCCGGCGGGCACCTTGTTCAGCCGGACGCTCATGGCGGCCATGCAGGAGGCGTTGGAGCACAAGACCGGGGTACTGCTCTTTCTCAATCGCAAGGGCTACGCCCGAACACTGGTCTGTCGAGACTGTGGCTGGGTGCCCCGCTGCCCATCCTGTGCTGTGGCCCTGGCCTATGGCCGAGAAGCGGGTGTATTAACGTGCCAGTACTGTGGCAGGACAGACGCGTTGCCGCAGTCCTGTCCGGTCTGCCACTCCACTCGCCTGACGACGGTTGGCGATGGGACAGAACGGGCAGAAGCCGACGCACGACGGCTGTTTCCTCACGCCACGGTTGCCCGCGTTGATCGCGATACACTGCATCGCGCGGCTGCTGTTCGACAGACCTGGGAGGGAATTAGGTCAGGGGCCTGGGATATTTTGATTGGGACACAAGCACTCTTCCAACGTGGCCCGCTCCCGCGCAGAGGAGTGGTTGGGATCATGCAGGCCGATTCAGGGTTACACATCCCTGATTTCCGCGCCGCCGAGCGCACCTACCAGTTGTTGAACGAGGCCGTGTCAGTGGCCCGGCCATATTCGGAAGGCGGTCGGGTGATTGTGCAAACGCGACTTCCCGCACACCACGTCCTGGAAGCTGTGCTCTCCGCTAACCCCCAGCGGTTTTACGATGAAGAACTCGCGGCGCGAAGATTACTGAACTACCCGCCAGCTTGTCATCTCGCCGCTCTGTCGGTCTTGGGGAAAGATCAGCAGGAAGTTGAAATAGCCGCCAAGCGGTGGCGATCCTGTCTCGAACAATCCGCCGGGATAGAGGTACCACCGTCCATGCTCGGACCGGTGCCGGCCATGGGGAAGCGGCCGAAAGGCCTGCATCGGTTTCAGACCCTGGTGAAGGGGACCGATCATGACAGCCTGTGCCGCCTGATCCAGACGTCAGTTGCCCGGATGGAGCAGGAATACCGAAAGAAGCGACTCAAGTTCGTCGTCGATATCGACCCGATGAAGTTAAGTTAATATCCCTTGTTTCGATTGACGGGGCGTGAGGTCTTTCCGTCGGATGCGGTACGGCCAGCCGAGTCGGATGTGGATTTCCATGCCCGCTTGAACAGGCCGTAGGAAAAAGAGAGCCAAAAGACGGAAGAAAAGAGACCGAACACGACGGCCGACAGAATCGTTCCCAGCTCCTCGTCAGCGGGTGTCTCTGACGCTTGCTTGAGCTGAGACATCACCAGGATTGGCCAGATAAAGCTTTCCAGGCCCAAACCCAGAGTTGCCCACGCCCATAGCTCCGCAACGGAACGAGCTCTCCACCACAGGAATCCGCCAGAAGTCAATGCCCACCCGGCGACGACAAGGGGCCAGTCGATGCCCCAGAGAATCCAGAATCCTACGGTCGTGACAATGACGCAGAGGAACAGATTCAGGAGGATCATATCGTAAATGAAGAGGTCGTGGCGGCGAATTAAAACCGTTCGCGCCGGGTAACGGACACGTCCGACACGAACATCACACCCGAGTGCTTCTCTAACAGCGGCTTCAGTCCGGCCAGCAACGGTTCCACTCTTTCGGCTGGTAGCACCGCCATGATCATGATCT
>VGXB01000076.1 GCA_016873515.1 Nitrospira sp. | reverse complement strand
TGGACGATCAGGAATGGGTGGTGGCGTTCGAGAGCGACAAGCCGGAGGACTTTTTGGATTTGGTGATGGCATTGCGGGAAACGGAAGGCTCGCGGTATACGCTACGGGACACGCCGATCTTCACCTGCATCCGCAAGAGCCTCAAGGAAACCCTCGATACGCTGGGGGGCTGATGCAGATAGGCTGAGTTCAAGGCAACGGCTGAGGGTACGCCCAAAACAAGACGGTCTCCGGTCTGATGACCGGAGGCCGTTGTCATTTTTGATACGGAGCTGCCTATCACCTCGCCGATCGCTTGAGCGCTTGCAGCTGTCACAAACCCTGTGGTACCTGTACCACGAGTATTAGAATCTATGATCTCCAACCTATACCTGTGATCATGGCCGACACCACCGCGCTCTATGCCCTGCGTTTTCCGGACGGTTCTGTGAGCCTCTACATCGATGAACAGTACGCCATGGACCGGGGCGTCGATCCTGCCAAACTGGTCCGAATCGAAATTCCTCGTGACCTGTTCGTCAATGGTTCCGTGCAGGATGTACGGGAATATGTCGCACAATACCTTGAAGTACATCACCAACGAGCAAGCTCGGCATAAGAACATTCACATGACGATGACACCCATGATGTCCTCCCTGACAGCGGAGACGATCAAAACGGTTGTCGCAAGTTTGCCTATTCAAGGCCGTGTCGTGCTCAAGCTGTTGCTCCTCCAATATCTGGACGTGACGCATGATGAGATTCTCTTCATGGTCTCCGATCGGCCTGATCCCCGATGTGTTTCTGGGAAAAAACCCGTCACGACCATGACGCAAGAGTCCATCGCGGCAATGGTAAGCCGCCGAGATGAATATCTCCGGCACGCACGGCTGCGACGGGAACGCACATCGCTGCAATGCACCGCCCTCAGAACATTGTCGGAAACCGTTAATGCGATGGCGGTATGCGCCGAGTCACTGCTGATTGAGCGCGGTGTATCTGCCGAGGCACTTGACAGCCTTAAATCTCAAGCTCGAACGGTTCTTCCACAACCGACGCTTCGAGCCCTGCACACGCGATGGGATAAGAACGATATCTCAGCCGAGGAATTTCAACGATACCGCCTGGCCATTGAATTCCAAACTCTGCTGCGCTACGCCGAACGGTTCAAAAAGCGGCTTGATCAAGCTGAACAAGAGCGGCGCATATCCGATCAAACCACGCTCCACGATCACGAGATCGCCCACATTTGGGGATTGCCCGCTGGCACATTGGCTGCGCGAAAATTGAAATTCCTGTCTCAATATCTCGTCGCACTCCAGTCAAAGTTGTCGGGCATCGCGTTGTCAGCACAAAGTGCGCCGTCCCTCGACTTGTGGAAAGATACGATCGCCGAGCTCTCCCGTACTCCAATCGAACGCTCCAGAGCTGTCTACGATGGCCTTGAGCAAACCGAACCCGCGCTAATCGACAAGCTGACAGCATATGTGGCCATTGATGTTCCCGAGTCGATCGAAAGCAAGTTCTGGAATTCCCTTGTCTTTGGGGCCAGTTCCAACGCCGTGCACAGCGAACCGACACGCACGCTCTTCGGACTCCAGCGATTGGTGTCCATGCAGCACGATTTTGATCGGAGTCCGTCCGCACTGAAAGACCTGCTGCTCAAACGAACAGCGCCAATCCCCAAAGAACCGGTTGGTACGCTACCGGTACCAGCCGAACCGAGCAAGCCTGAGATCACCGAACTTCAAAAGCAGATTCTGCATAATTTTCTCGGAGAGGACGCCAGTGGCAGGGGGTCAGATAAGTGGTAATGGGTCTGCCCTTGCGAATCCTAATCGGTAGGATATAATAAAGGCCATGGTCAGAAGATTCCGGTCGGTCGTCACCCCTCATCCGTTCACACGCGCTCGCGGTTGTGCTGTGATGCTCGCACTCATGATGGGGTTCTGGGTTTCAATCGCATCTGAGCCAAAAGCCTGGGCGATCAGTCTGATCGAAATTGCCGAGCTTGTGGCGCATCCGGAACAGTATGACCATCGCGATATCGTCGTCACCGGAAAGGTGACAAACGTTCAGCTCGCAACCAACCGTCAAGGACAGCCGGCCTATGGATTTTTCCTCCAAGACCAAGCCGGCACAATCAAAGTTGTCAGTCTCGGGCACTTGGAAGTGCGGGAAGGCGACTTTGTGGTCGTCGAAGGCATTTTCAGCCGTCTACGTCAGGTGGGCCGAACTGTCATCTACAACGAAATCAAAGCGCTTTCTGTCAAACCGCTGAACCGATTGAATCCGGATTTTGTCGGCTGACTAGTTCTTCGCGCACGTCCCTTTCCACACACAAACCTCGTAAGTGTTTTTCCTCGAAGAAGAGACGATATTTTCTCGTAATGGAACTCGCGCTTGCTTGCGCTGTCTCGAAGAAATCACCTCCGTCCGCTACTCGGTCAAGGACCTGGCCTATGCCCGCACGCTCAGCTGGCTCACTTCAGCCGGGTGGGGCATAGTCTATTCGCTGAACTGGGAGATTGATACGGTCGAACACCGCATCGCACCGTTCGAACGGGCCATCCTGCAATTACTGTATGGGCGAGAACTCCTACACCATCGGAAGACGCTGGCAGCCGTACGGACCATGAGCTCGATCAGACGTGTTGCGTGCTGCGGCTCCACCATCACATCGGCATAGGCCGACACCGAATCTGCCCTCCTCCCATCTGTCACCCTCAGCCGGAACTGATACAATCGTTTTTCGGGTTACCGGCGGCGCTTAAACTGTGGCTTCCAGGCCGTTTGCATCTAGTGGTGAGACCTTACTGGCGCGCACCTGGCTCCACTGATAGAGCAGCGCCTCACCTTCCAAATCGCGGCGTTTTAAGCCTGAGAATTTCACCTTGGCGCCAGTTTTTACGATCTTGTTCGGTCCCGTATTGGCGATGGACAGCTCGTTCGGTTCGATGTTCACTTCGACGGAGACATCCAACGTCGCTTGCTTACCACGCTTTGTCACCGTAACGACAGTTTTGCTGCTGCCGACAATCTGAAGCAAGCCGTCG
>VGXB01000075.1 GCA_016873515.1 Nitrospira sp. | reverse complement strand
CTGAATCCAAACTGCTCATGCGCGCGAGTCTCCTGCGCGGCCTGATCGACGAGATCGCGCATGTATTCTTTGAGCAACCCGATGACATGGCCCGACAGGATGATGGGTGAATCCATCATCTATTATCGAACTTCTCATGGAGAGGAGCAAGATTCTCATATGAAAGACCGCGATTGACCCGCGTATAAAGCCTTCTCTATGATGAGGCTCTCTGTGTATGAGCCGAGGAACGATATCGTGACTCCTCACTCGTCTGAGCGCTATGAAATCGCGCTCAACACGTCCGCTGGCCGTGTGACAACGGCGGTCGATGTGCCAACCGCGTTTGTGCCTGTGACGGCCATCGTTCCCTTAATGCGGCGGTTGGGAGAAGAGGCCCACGCACTTGAGGAAGCAAGAAGCTTAGAGTCAGGACAGGCTCGCTCGTGTCAGAAGGGTTGTGCGGCTTGTTGTCGAATGCTGGTGCCACTTTCTCCACCGGAAGCCTTCACCCTGAAGGAGTTCGCTCAATCCTTGCCATGCGACCAGCAGGAACGTATCGCTGCACGATTAGCCCAAGCGAAATCTGTCCTACTCGCACATGGACTCTGGAATCAGCTCGTGGAGCTTGCCGAGTCTTCACAGTCACCTGAAGACGATATGTTGGAGCCCATCAATCAGGCGTATTATGCTCTGCGGATACCCTGTCCGTTCCTTGAAAACGACCTTTGTTCCATCTACCACGAACGGCCGGCAGCCTGCCGAGAATTGCTGGTCACGTCGCCGGCCCAGCAATGCCAGGATATGGCGAAGAATCCGGTTGCGCCGATTCCTGTGCCGGTGCGGATCGGTTCCGTCTTGGGATTATTATGGGGAGAATTGACTAGCACACCACCCAGGCTGATTCCTCTGCCCATTGCGCTCGACTGGGCAGAACAGCATAAGAAGATGAGTCACAGAAGCTGGCAAGGCACCCAGCTGTTTGATGCAGCGCTCAATACGGTGTGGCGCTTCTTAAGCCAGACGTTTCAACAAAGCGGGAATACCCCGTCGGCCAATGAGCGGACGGTATGAATCAGAAGGGGGAAAATTATTTGATGCAGAAGGCTGTTATCGTCTGTTTGGATCTAGAAGGAGTACTGGTCCCGGAGATTTGGATCAACGTCGCACTGAAGACCGGAATCGAGGAGCTGAAAGTGACGACGCGGGAGATGCCGGATTATGACAAACTCATGAATCAGCGACTAGCGATTTTAGATAGGAACCATTTGAAGATCGCCGATATTCAAGAGGTGATCGGCAAGATGGGGCCATTGGAGGGCGCGACGAAGTTTGTGCAGTGGCTCCGGGAACGATGCCAAGTCGTCATTTTGTCGGACACGTTCTACCAGTTTGCTCTGCCACTTATGCGGCAGTTGGGTTTTCCGACAATTTTCTGCAACCAATTGGAAATTGATGGAACCGGGCGCATTGTCAATTATCATATGCGGATGCAGAACCAGAAGAAACATTCCGTGGCCGCCTTCAAGTCGCTGAACTTTTTTACGATGGCGGCCGGCGATGCCTACAATGATACCGCCATGCTGAGTGAGGCGGATGTCGGCTACTTTTTCAGGCCGCCAGATCATCTCCCCAAAGAATTTCCTCAGTTTCCAGTCACACAGACGTACAGCGAGCTTGAAGAACGGTTCAGCAAAGCCGGAAATTTCCGCTAGCGGGTGGCCTGATGCGTTTTCAGGTCTCGTCTAGAAGTTCAGCCACAATTGCGCATAGGCCCATGTCTGGTCTTTAGACGTTCCGAGATTCTCACGAATATAGGGACCGGTGAAGAGATAGGCGAAAGATGTCTGAAAGGCGAGTTTCCCGTCCATAAACATGTGGGTCCAGGTGAAGTCCAGCTCGTCTCCAACGTGATTCGTCGTATTGTTTACCTTTGAGAATACGTAGACCCCTTGGCTAGCTCGATACCAGTTGTCTCGGGCGTTGGCGAGATTGATGTTGGTATACCAAACCTCGATGTGATCATCCCTGGTCGGCCTGGCTTGAAAATTGGCTGACCAGGTGAGGGTATTCTTCCAGCCCTGAACGTCCATGTACCCCATGTGAATGTGATTGGTCGGATAGAGATTTTCGAAGGTGTTCGCAGTACTACACGTACCATAGACGTTATCCAGCGTGCAGTTGGCGCGACCGTCACCGGAGGCATAGTCGAAATTCAACGCAACGCGCGGTTTCCAAGCCAAGTCATAAAAGGTATAGCCAATCCAGTTTCTGGTGGCCCATGCATTGATGTGGAGACATTTGTCTTGCGTGCCGGCAGAGCCGCATGGGCTGGACGTGCTCGTGGTGCTGCCCATTTGGCCAAATTGATAGACGATTTCGTTGGAAATATCGAGCCCACCCTTCTTGATCGCGATCCGGTTTCCAAGCACGTGCCGAGTCTGATTTCCATGCTTCGGCGTACCCAGGCCTTGGCTGTTGTTGTTATCTGCACCGAGGTTGTTCTTGTAATAGATGTAGAAGGGTTCGATCAGAGACCAGGGAACCGCCTTGATCTGGTTATAGAAGACAAACATGTCGACGTCCCCGTGGGCATTGTTCCCCTGGCCTGATACCGACTGGCCAAGGGGGTTGACATTTGGCCCACCGCTGCCGAGCGCCGCGCCCTGCGCCAGATCCGTTTCGGTAAGCCTGAACCATCCCAGCGAGGTATCCATAAATTTGGTGCTGTAGTTGGTCATGATCCCATCGAAGGAAAAGCCGGTGTTGGCCCAGTCGAAGTGGCCCAGGAGACTCTGATCGCCGAAGACGAGGTATTGCCTTCCGGCCTTGATGCCAAGGCCTTGGATACCGGCAAAGTTACGAACCAACATATACCCTGCGCGAATGCCGAGGGAACAGGCTGTTTTGTTATTGATGAGAGCCGGCGCGCATGTGTGGTTGATCGGGTCGGCGCTACCTCCCCAGGTGCGCGAGTCAATGAATTCGAGATAGAAGGTGACATTCGGAGAGAGATCATACCCGATGCCCAACCGTGCCATCTGTTGAACAAAGGAGTCATTGGCTTGGCCCGCAAAACGATTGGCACTTCCCGACGGCTCGTTGCAATTACCACCATTTCCAATTCCGCTGCCGAA
>VGXB01000074.1 GCA_016873515.1 Nitrospira sp. | reverse complement strand
CTCGTCGGCGCCATCGCCAACGAAGCGAAGCTCAATTCCAAGATTCTCGGCGGCATCGAAGTCCTCGACCGTTTTTCACTCGTCGAGGTGCCGGAAGGGATGGCCGCGAAGATCATCGATGTGCTCGGTCGGGCGAGGATCAAAGGACACAAGGTCCCGGTGAGGCTCTTCAGGGAATGAGCGGCAGGGCATGAGATTGGTTGAGGACACCTCCCTCACAGTTGCCCAAAGAGGGAGTGACAAATCGTTCTAGAACCTGTCAGCTAGAGTCGCTTGCCTCCCCAACTTCACGCCACTGCGCGCCGGCGCTGGATGGAAAGCAGCAGCATCCGATCCATCGGGGCTCGTTCCTTCGGCGAACGGACGGAAATACACGCCCCTCCTCCCCGCTGCATCCCCCGATTCCTCAGCACCAGCTCATCGACATAGTCTCCGCAGTTCACGCAATGCCAACCGATTACGTCCTTCCCTGTGTCGTCAGGACTCGCCACGTCGTCGTAGACTCCGACCATCGTCCGCCGCACCGATCACACTGATGAACGTGTGTCATCGCACGGTTCTCCTCCTCAACTCATTCATCCTATGAGTAGTGTTAGCAACAGATATGCCATAGCAGGTAGTTAGGCATGAACCTTAAACGAGGAACACCGTTGTAGTGAGTCGGACAGCGGATGGCCACCGAGAAGGGAGGCACTTCCTGAGGCAATCTTCATCACTCGTGAGGCGCGCACTGGCGCAAGAGGCGACAGCGGCAAATGAACGTAGGATGTGTGGTGAGCCGGCTGGGACTCGAACCCAGGACCCTCGCCTTAAAAGGGCGATGCTCTACCGACTGAGCTACCGGCTCACTTGAAGTTTGGGCTCTCCAGGAGATCACTACTACGCCAGCCGATCCTCTCGGCTAGCGCGGCCGTTCTCGTTCGGCCTCCTCAACATATCACGATGGATACGCCTTCGTCGTCCTCACTTGCAAGCAACTGCGGCTGCCTTCGGTCTCGACCACCTCGCTACGCGATCCCTGAAGAACCCAAACTCTTCAGACGTTGAAGAAAGCCATTTGGAACATCCTGTAACACACTCTTCTATTCATTAACCGCCGATCATCGATTATTGTCACCGGCGTTTGGCGCGGCGGCGGGAACAGTTCAACGGATTGCGAAGCATGATCGTCTCCGCCCGCTTGGACCCGGTCGAGATCATGTCGATCGGGCATTGCGCCAATTCTTCGATGCGGGCCAGATAACGCTTCGCTTCCGACGGCAGGTGCTTGTAGGTCGTAGCTCCGGTCGTGGATGCGGTCCAACCTTTCATTCGTTGATAGACCGGTTCACAATTGCTCAACACATCGAGATCCGACGGCATGTCCTTGTAGAGCGTGCCTCCGTGCTTGTATCCGGTGCAGAGTTTCAGTTCCTTGCAGCCGTCAAGTACGTCCAGCTTGGTCACGGCCAGCGACGTCAGTCCGTTGACGCGCGTGGCATGCCGAACGACGACGGCATCGAACCAACCACACCGCCTCGCCCGCCCTGTGGTTGATCCGAATTCGCACCCCCGTTCTTGCAACCCCCTCCCAACCTCGTCAGTCAGCTCACTCGGAAACGGCCCGCTGCCCACTCTGGTGGTATAGGCCTTCGCAATGCCCAGGACGGCATCAATCATCGTGGGGCCCACACCGGTTCCCGTGCATGCCCCCCCCGCTGAGGCACTGGAGGAGGTGACATACGGATACGTTCCGAAATCCACATCCAGGTGCGTGCCCTGCGCGCCTTCGAACAACACCGTCTTGTTCTTCTCGATCGCGCGATTCAACAAGACGGTCGTATCGGCAATGTGGCTTTTGAACCGCTCGGTATAGCCCATGTACTGGTCAAAGATTTTGTCGAGCTGACACGTCTCAACTTTATGGAACTTTTCTAGAAACCAATTCATCTCGCTCAGATTTTCTTCCAGCTTCTTCCTGAACAACGGGGGATTCAGGAGATCACCCACCCGGATGCCGATCCGCGCCATCTTATCGGCATACGACGGCCCGATACCTCTGCCGGTGGTGCCAATCTTCCGAGAGCCCTTGGACTGTTCTGACGCCCGATCGATCGCCTTATGATAGGGCAAAATCAAGTGCGCGCGCCGGCTTACAGCGAAGTTCTTGCCAATAGCGATGCCCTTGGTCTGGAGCTGATCCATTTCTTCGATCAATGCGCCCGGATCCACCACAACACCGTTGCCGATCACACAGATGGTCCCGCGGTACAAAATGCCGGACGGAATGAGGTGAAAAATGTAGGTCCCCCGCTCATTGATGACCGTATGCCCGGCATTGGATCCGCCTTGATAGCGGACCACGATATCGGCGTCTTTGGCCAAGATATCGACGATCTTGCCCTTGCCTTCATCGCCCCACTGGACGCCGATAATGACGAGATTACCCATTGTTAGACCATCTTACTCCGTATCGACACGAAAAAATGGCTCTGACCCGACTGGGCGATCAGAGCCGAGCGGGGCATGGTAGGATTCCCCCTTCGTCTTTGTCAAGCAGCTGACAGTCTAAGCCTTGAGCGCCGCTCCGAACCGGTGGCGCTTTATGCAGGTTGAGCGCGGGTTTTCAGCGATAGCGGGCTCGTGGCTTTCTTGACTGGCTCAGACCTCCATGTTAGCATACCACGAGTCTCGCGGAATTAGCCGATGAACGACTCGGAGTGGGGCTGTAGCGCAGTTGGGAGCGCGCGTGAATGGCATTCACGAGGTCGCCGGTTCAATCCCGGCCAGCTCCACCAAACCAAGGTTGCTCGTGCCGGCCACTCTTTTTGGTTTTATCGTAATTGTTGCGGCCAGATAAACACCACACGTGATTTCGAAAATTAGATCGTCGCGATTGCTTATGCTGCCTGGATTTATCACCCATTTCGAGTTGCCCCGCCTTCCCACCTGCTAGCTCCTAACGAATAGTCGTTGACTTCGGTTTACAGAATGATGTTCACCGGGAAGGTGTGTGCCCATGCTCCAAATGGAATCCATCAGCAAACAATACTCCACTAAAGTGCTGCTCACCGGGGCGTCCGCCCATCTCCGCCCGAACTCTCGGGTCGGCCTGGTCGGACCGAATGGGGCGGGCAAGACCACGCTCTTCCGCATGATCCTGGGAGAAGAGTCGCCGGACGAGGGATCGATCCGCAAGCGGCCCCGCCTCCGGATCGGCTATCTTCCGCAGGAACTCGAAACCATCACGGGGAAGACGGTGCTCGACGCTGCGCATCGCGACGATTTCCCTGAACATGAAGCCAAGCGCATCTTGA
>VGXB01000073.1 GCA_016873515.1 Nitrospira sp. | reverse complement strand
TGAAACTGACAGTGCAACCAGACTGACCATCAACAAGATTCCGAAGACAACTGCACTCCGTTTCCAAGACCCCTGCCACGAAAACAAGACCCCAAGACCAAGAATAAGCACGGCATATCCGCTCCGCGAATCAGTGATAAACACAACATTGGCGATATAGATCACCGCAAGAGTTGCCCACAACCAGGGTCCCCACCCACATAACTTGCGGTTTCTTACCATCCATACACACACCAAAGCCGCAGCACTAAATGCCATGCCTTGCGTCCCAGAATTTCTCAGCAACCCGCTGGGGTCACGCCAGAGCGTAACCCAGCCAGCTGCTGCGGCGAACGAGCCGATGACCCCCACGCCCGTTCCCATGACAAAACTGATCAATAGCCGATGCTTCCACTGCTCGTCTTCAAAAACGGCGAGGATCACGAAAAACCAGAGAATTGTGCGCCATTTATAAACATCGTACCAGCGGTCGAACCACGGAACTGTGGCATATGTCATCCCAAGAAGGACAAAACCAACAAACACCATCCCGCAATAACTAAGTGGCCGGTTGATAATCTGCTTGGTGCGGCGCAATGCTTGACCACTTACTACAAACGCCACATATGCCGTGATAAGTCCGATCGTGGCTACTGTGGGAGAGTAAAGAAGACCAATACAGGCAACAATGGCCGCGGCTCGCGTAACATCAATCACTCTATCGGATCCGATGATCGTCATCTTCTTTAGGCACTCCATTACATCCAAGTATTTAGATCTAACGCTCAGTAGAGATATTTGCGTCGCAGTTTCTGGAAGAGAAATATGAATCGCTGGACGACATTGGGAGGGGAAGACTCCAGTACTGATCGAAACCGGCCGTTCTTACTTCCTTGTTCCACCACAGGAGGCTCCAACCAATAGAGAGAGATGCCGCGCTCACGATCAATCTGCTCAAAGAGATTATCGATTGGAAACGGAATCCCATGTTCTTCGATCCATTCGATTCTCAATCGGGCTGCTCGGATCCCGAGTACATACGCCTCCGCTAATCTCCCCCGATCGGACTTATAGAGTCGACGCCCAGGCACACGAAACTTCCTTGGAGTATAGAGATTTCCCCCGCTACCAATGAACAGCACATGTGGCTCATCCAAATGAGTCGACTCTTTAAGAGCTTCGCAAAGCCCTTGAACAAACCAAGGCGACAGAATAGCATCGTCTTCCAAAATCAAGGCGTGTTGCCACTTACGTTCGACGATCAAACGGAGAGCCTCAAGATGCTTCAACGCACACGACTGTTGTTGGGGGCTGAGAAGAGACTTCTTGAAATACCGGTTCATGTTAATCGCATTGAGATCTTCTACATCGAATGAATGGATGAATTCATATGGCAATCCAATCGATCGAAGTTGCCGCTCAATATTCACCCGCCGATCCGTGAAACTCCGAGGATTAATGATAAAGATACCGTCGAGCACCGGGGTCTCGTGTCCGGTGGAATCAACCCTGTTCATTGTCAGCCCCCTCACGGTCACAGATGCACCGGAGATATTGTACACGAAAAGTCCTGTAGGCCAATGAGGCTGAAAACTAAGTCGAGGCGCTGCTCCTGAAACGCACACAGCATACAGACGTAGACCTTTGCCACCATTGCGCCTTCCTTAAGGCCTTCACTAGCTGACAGAGCAAGCCATGAATTTCACCTGTCTTCTACCAATTACTGAGTTATTCCCCTTCACGTTTCAAGAATTTCATGGTAATTGTGTACCGTGTCAAAGATCTATGACTGCTTCACGTACAACAACGAAGAACTGATTTTAAAGCTTCGCCTGGAAACCCTTCATCAGATCGTCGACACGTTCGTGATCGCCGAATCGCCCTTTACTCACACAGGAAGGCCCAAACCTCTGCACTTCCAATTATCTCGCTTCGAGAAATTTAGGAGCAAAATCGTACATCTGATCGTCGATGACATGCCTCTCGAACTCGAGAACTTTATGTTGAATGAGAATTACCAACGCAATGCCCTTCTCCGAGGCTTAAAGATGGCCTCTCCGGAAGACCGAATCATCATTTCTGATGTGGATGAGATTCCCAGTCCAGATGCAATTCGTCGCTATCACCCTTGGTTCCTCTATGGAACTTTCATGCAACGTTTTTACTGCTATTACCTCAATAATTTCGCTGTTCAAAAGCACGATCCCGTGAGACCTCGATGGTGGATCCGGGCAAAAATCACCACAATGAAACATCTGACAGAGTTTTTCCAAACACCTCAGAATCTTCGGCTTTACAAAACCGGCCCGGGCATCGGTGGACAATTGAAATATCTTCACAGAAAACTCAGACACCAGCGACTCAGCGACGGAGGATGGCACTTCTCTTGGATTATGACCCCACAAGGCATGATCGACAAGATCGAGAGCGTATACGAAACACAGTTTGATCTGCCTCACATCAAGAATACAGAGACGATCAAGTCCGCCATTGCTTCGGAGCTGGACATTTTAGGGAAAGGCGAGCGCTTCCGCCTCGTCAATCTCGATGCGCATTTTCCTCAATATTTGGTCAACAACTTCGACCAATTCCGCAGCTATTATTGCCCCCCGAACACTCTGAGCAAAGAATAACAAGGCGCATACATTTCCAGGGGCGCCGTAAAATTGGGAGCGGTGCAAAGGCGCGTGTTCAGCCGATCCGTACAGGGATTCAATGCCCGTTGAGTGTAGCCGACAGGTCAGTACCCTTGGGTAAGTACTACATGTTTTAAGAACCCTGGCTAGTTCAAGCAATGGCCGCTTCCCTCTGAGCCATCTTGAGAGGGCCATGATTGGGAAGCGAGGGCCAGCCCTGGGCTAGATGTGAACGACTTTAAGGTCTGACGAATGATTGACCGTCCAAGCCACCTGCGCCGCCACTGCCTCAACCGTCAATCGATCCAGACAATCCCAGAATGGGCATGCTTCCCCAATACACTTGTTGCACGTTGGAACATCAGGACGGAGGAGCACTCCTTTGCCGAGAGGCTTCCACCGCACCGGCAAATTATTTTTCCGAGGATCAAACAGGCTCACCACCGGAATCCCAAGAGCAGCACCCAGGTGCGCCAGCCCGGTTGCACCGGAAACAACCACATTGGCGTTGGCAATCACCGCCATGAGCTCTCGGATCGATAGGCGCCCCATCAGATTGGAGATACCCGCCGGAAGCCCCACGGTGGACACTGTATCTCGTTCAAATTCGATTCGTTCACAGTCGTTGCCTGTCAGGACAATACCGTATCCAAGGTGTGCCAACCGAACCGCCAAGTCCCGAAAGTGTTCCGGCCGCCA
>VGXB01000072.1 GCA_016873515.1 Nitrospira sp. | reverse complement strand
GCCATCCACTTGCAGAGTGTATCCGCGCGCAGTAATGTCGAGATGACGATCACAAGCGCACGCTACACATCAAGCAAGGGATGGTGGGCCGTGTAGGGGTCGAACCTACGGCCCGCTGATTAAGAGTCAGCTGCTCTACCAACTGAGCTAACGGCCCACCGGGTGTGTACGTCGAGGCTATGTGCTGGCTAATGCGGTCACTTACGTGCTGGATGGTGCGCCTGACAGGATTTGAACCTGTGGCCCTCAGCTCCGGAGGCTGATGCTCTATCCAGCTGAGCTACAGGCGCTCCCGCAAGCACCGCGTTACCTTAACACGGTCTGAAACTCGCTGTCTAGGTCGTCGTTTCAGCCGTCTCTGCTACGGTGGTGAGCAGAAAGGCATAGGGCATGAACAATTCTTCGCCCGCCGCTCCGCTCTGCCGCCGCAGTTGTATCAGTTGGCTGGCCTCATCTGCGGCTAGGCGATCTTCCTCCTGGCGCACAGATTGAGAGAGCCGAATCAGAGGAACTGATGTTTGAACCGCACACGCACCCTGGACAGTTCCCGCTATCTCGGATGGGATGCCCATGGAGCGACAGGTCAGGGGACGAAAGGCATAGAGGCTGCAACTTCCTTCCGATGTTAAAACGGGACATGGCAACGCCTGGTAGCACTCGACAACGGAATCAATGTCGGCATCAGACCAGTGGTCAATGAATTGGTTGTGCGCCAGTTGCGGTGCCGATTCCTCGATCATTCTAGCCTGCAGGGCTGCTGTTTCTTCGATCGTCCGGCGTTGTTCCTCAGGAAGTGAACGAAGGCCCCGCCGGAGTTCCTCCTGGTCGAGCAGCGTGATCGGAAAGAGCCCTAGGCAGCAATGGGAACAACCCTGGTGGCATGGCAAGTCATTGAGTAGCGCCGCGTGGGCCCGATCAAACCAACGGGCAGTCTTGTCGAACAGTGTAGAGGTTCGTGAGCCAGTCTCGTCACGCACATCAGCCTTCCACCGGCATAGACATATCGATGATCAGTTCACCTTGTGGTGAATAGAAACCGTGATTGTCGATTTGAACAATCCCGTTGCATTGCTCTTGGTAGAATTCGAGGATCCATCCGTTAAAATCAAATCCCTCATCCGTCATGTCTGTTTCGACCATGCGGGTCGTCAGGATAAATCGAGAAAGGGAGAGATAGCTCCGGACCAGCTCCGATTCAACCCCGTCATGAGCAGAAAGCAGTTTGAGAAACAGTGTTTTTTCTTGTTCAAAAACGTCCTTGTAACTGCCCCGGTCCCGTACGCAAAACAGCTGGATCGGTTGACGATCCCGGTGGTACCCCAAGGCTATTCGGACCCATGCCCACTCATCCAGTGCGGATTCCTCGATCCCAGGGGGCGTAATGGGAGCGAGGCCACGTGCTTTCAAAAAATCGATGAGCAACCGGAGCGGCGGAGAATTCTCTCGTTGGCAAAACACACGAGAATAGACAGATCTACCAGACGATTGAGGTGCAACCTCCGTAGTTGACGTGGCGATGATCGGCAGTTCCTTAGCCATATGCTTCCCGTAGAGTTTCTCGCAATACGCAGGGACCTCGGTGATCCGAACCACCCAAAATCCTACTGTACCGATTCTTGCATCCGTGCTGCAAGGGCAAGGAAAGTTCATCCATACAAACCAGACGGCTGTTTTTGTCATTGACAGGAAAGACGTGCTTGGCTACACTTCCGCCGGTTTCCAATGCTTGAAGAAAGTCGAACGTTCGACAACCTCATATTTGCAAACTGGAGCTTGGTCTCAATAGACAAGTTGGACAACACATCGAGCCACTATTACTCTCATTTTCTTAAGGAGGTTACCGAATGGCAAAGTCAATGACCAAATCACAGATTGCAGATCACCTGGCTGGGAAAGCCGGAATCACCAAGAAGACGGCAGTTCAACTTCTTGATAATCTCGCGGCACTGGCCTATCGAGAGGCGAAGAACGTCTTTACCATCCCAGGCGTGGGGAAGCTCAAGTTGGCCAACCGGAAGGCGCGTATGGGCCGCAATCCTCAAACTGGTGCAGAAATCAAGATTCCGGCCAAGCGAGTGGTCAAGTTCCGTGTCGCGAAGGCAGCCAAAGATGCAATTCTCGGTAAGAAATAAGCTGAAGAACCGTCATCGCAAGATTGCAGCATGTGTACTGAGTAGTTAAGGTGTAGCTGCTGCATAGGTAGAGAAAAAACCGGACGGGCTGCGGGCAATCCACTCCGCAGCTCGTTCGGTTTTTTCTCTATGTCAGAAGTGTGAGGGACCGAGCCCGCTACCTCCCATCCCATCGTGCCCGACAAGTCGAACCGCGTCTCCATCCTGAACGAGAGAATCCTCGCCGGCGATTTTTTTATTAATGGTGACCAGGACCTTCTTTTCGCGTAGCAGCTGCAGTAGATGACGAAGCTGAACTCCGTGTTTCTGAATCAGCTGCCGAACTGACAGCGGCTGATCAATCTCGCAAGCCAAATCCCGCTCTCCCTCCGCCGTTTGCAACTGACCCGTCAAGACAATAGTCACCATGAGCGCAGTCCTCCATAAGTTACTGAGACCGACTGAAGAGAGAGCGCTTGCCGGTCATTGACTCGACTCTGCTCCCTGTCGATAATGACGGTGTTATGCAGTCCCTCGACGTTCACAATCCCGGCATGCCGGACCTACAGTTCGTGCTCTTTGTCTCGGCTCTCTGCACCGCCGATCTGAACAATATCAACGTATCAGAAGATCTCCGGTGCACGATATTCGACCGGTGTTGGGCATTGATCCATACCGAACCTTCTCCAACGAATCCACAACAACGAGTCTTGGATCTTCGAGGAGGAACGGACCTGACGCTAGAGGCCTGTGTATCAACCATTCGTTCATTGCTAGCTGAGGCAGAAATTTCTCATCTTGTGTGGGACCATCCAGTTAGTGAACCGACGAGGCCAAGCTCTCCCGAAGCATTTCCCCTCATCGATCGATTAGGTCAATTATACCCTGGTCCCAGTGATGGCATCGATTCGTCGAATCATCTCTCGCAGGGATAACTCCCCATCTTTCTGGAAGGTACGAATGTGTAGCTCGACATGTTCCGCAATTTCGAGATGGACTATTGGCAATGCAGGGGGCGGACAGGATGACAGTCCATTGCAGACTATGATAAGACTGCACTGGCTGTCTGGCTCAAAGAGACAGGTCCCCATCGTCTAGCCTGGCCTAGGACATTGCCCTTTCAAGGCAGTAACACGGGTTCAAATCCCGTTGGGGACACCACATCTCATGCCTTCCTCTCTATAGCGAATAAGCCAGTAAAAGATGAAGGGGCTGCGCCGGATCCGGCGCAGCCCCTTCGTCTTAAGCACCCGCGAGCCTGGTCTTAGTAGCCCGACTTGGCGCCGGGATTCACCTGACTGGAGAACGGATCCAGGATGCTCTTAGGCGCGTTGTTCCAGATCACGTCCGCCAGATTCGACATCCGGCTGACAATCTGCGCGGCCACACCGCCCGCCGCCCCGAACAACCC
>VGXB01000071.1 GCA_016873515.1 Nitrospira sp. | reverse complement strand
CCATCATGACCGCACTGAGGCGGTCAAAGTAGAAGCCGATCGGGAACGCCAGCGAAGCGGCTGAGCCGGGCTCGTAAAAGCGAACGACCGTCGGACCGTGCGCGGCCACCTGAACCAGAATGGCCACGGTGCCAAAAAAGGCCGCGATGAGCGGCCACACGCCGATCTCCGCCCGGCGCTGCTGCGATGCGCGCGGACCGATCGCGGTGATGACCACCCCCAGCAGGGGCAGCAGCGGCACGATTACGAAATACGACATGCGTGGCTCACGCCTACCTGGACACAAAAAAAGCCAGCCGGTCCATTCAAATACGTCGAATGAACACCAACTGGCAAGAGTTGGTGCCGAAGGCGGGACTTGAACCCGCACGGCTTGCGCCACACGCCCCTCAAACGTGCGTGTCTGCCATTCCACCACTTCGGCACAACGAAGCCTGCCACTGCGTTCTCGCATCGCTCACACCCTCAACGTACTCAGCAGTACGCCTTGGGCTTCAGCCTTGTGGCAGGCTTGGCAGCTTCGAGTCAGCTACGAAGGGAAAGGACTGTGTATTATAGAAGTAGGGCAAATTTCTTGTCAACGAAGAGACCCTCCGGTAGAATCAGCCTCTGATTTCGCACCCGCACACGAATGATACACCAGACGATCATCAGCAAGAGTCTGACTTCCTCGGTTGCCGCGTTCTTCGATGTAGACAACACGCTGTTGCCTGGCGAGGTGAGCGAGCGGCGATTCTTTCGGTGGCTGTGGTGTCGCGGAGTCATCGGATGGCCGGAAGCACGCGCAAGTCTCTGGTGGCTGCTTCAGCACCTGCCCAGCCTGTCGTTGAGTCCGCTGCGGGAACGCAAACTGTATTTGGCGGGAAAACCGGCGCAAGTCATTGAACCACTGGGGGAAGAGTTTTGCCGCGAGCATCTATGTCCTTTTGTTTCTCCTGCAGCCATGCGGCAGATGGAGGGGCACCGCCAGGCCGGGCATATGATCGTACTCTTGAGTGGCTCGCTCGATTTTCTGATTGAGCCCATTGCGACCGCCTTACAAGTTGAACAGTGGTTCGCCGGTCGACTCGAACAGGCCAACGGCGTCTATACCGGCCATTTCCTCTCTCCCTTTCCCTACGGAGAAGGCAAGCGGCACGTGATTGAGCAGTTGGCGCAGGAGCTGACGCTGGATCTGTCTCAGTGTTACGCCTATGGGGACAGTCCCGGTGACTTCGATCTGTTGGATGCAGTCGGATACCCCACGGTCGTCAACCCCATTCGAGGGATGACCCGCGTGGCCAAGCGGCGGCACTGGCCAATTCAACGATGGGCATAATCTTTTTTTCAATCTGATCCATGCGTATCACCGAAATCTTCCACAGCATTCAAGGGGAGTCCACGTTCGTGGGGCGGCCCTGCGTATTTGTGCGTCTAACCGGTTGTCCGCTCCGCTGTACCTGGTGTGATACCGAGTATGCCTTTTATGGTGGTTCCGATGTGTCGCTCGAGGCTATCGTGGATCGGGTCCGCTCGTATAGCTGTCCTCTGGTAGAGGTGACTGGAGGCGAACCGCTGACACAATCGGAGTGCCTGACGTTGCTGGCTCAGCTCTGCGACAACGAATTTACCGTACTGCTCGAAACCAGCGGGGCCTTCGAGACGGCGGGCGTTGATCCCCGAGTGCGCATCATTTTAGACGTCAAATGTCCGGGCAGCGGCATGTCGGATCGCATGCATTGGCCGAATGTCGAGCGGCTGCGCGCACACGACGAAGCCAAATTCGTCATCACCAATCGAGCCGACTATGAGTGGGCAAAGGCGACGGTTGCACGGTACCAGCTCGACCGCCGGTGCCCGGTACTGTTCAGCCCGGTGTTTGGCGCATTGGATCCACGGCACCTGGCCGAATGGGTGCTGGCTGACCGATTGTCAGTTCGGTATCAACTGCAACTCCACAAACTGATCTGGTCGCCGGATATGCGAGGCGTGTAAGGACGTCACCGATCAATCGTCATGCGTCAACCGTGAGAACAACGGGTTTCTGACGAATGACGACTGACGTTTGGCAATTGACGAATATAAGGAGAACCGAATGAAGATCATGCAGGTGAATGTAAAAGTCGGGCGTGTGGATAAGGATACTACGGACGTGTTGGTGCTGCTACATTGCGAGGGGGCCGGTCTCTCGCAGGACGATGCGGCGCCGATTGATCATGCACTGGGAGGCGCCCTCACGGAGTTACTCAAGTCCAAAGAGTTTGAAGGCAAGACGGCGGAAACGACGTTAGTCCACACTCATCAGAAGATTCCCGCAAAGCGGGTGCTACTCGTCGGCCTGGGGAAGACCTCTTCTGTGGGGCTGGACACTATCCGCCAGGCGCTGGGGTATGCCGTCAAACGAGTCCAGCAGGCCAAGGCTGCGACTTTCACCGTGACCACCCCCGCCATCGTGCCGAAGGGCTCCTCTCCCGGTGACGTGGCTCAGGCGATGGTCGAGGGGGCGGTCTTAGGCAGCTACCAATTCAACCAGTACTGCAGCGAGCGCGGGCCGGGCGTCGACGTGGACTCCATAACGCTGTTGGCTCGTGACAAAGCGGAGTTGCGTGATCTCTCCGAGGGCGTCCGCCGAGGAACCGCGACGGCGGAGGCAACCATTTTCGTCCGGGATCTCTGCAACCATCCGTCTAATGTGATGACGCCGGCCAGAATCGCCCAGGAAGCGAAAGCCATCGCGAAAGACACCGGCGTGGCGTTGAAGATTCTCGAGCACAAAGACATGGAGAAGTTGGGCATGGGCGCGTTGCTCGGAGTCGCGCGAGGCAGCCACGAGCCGCCGAAATTCATCATTCTTGAATATCGCGGCGCCCGCAAAAAAGACGACCGTCCCATCGTCCTCGTCGGGAAAACGGTCACGTTCGACACCGGCGGCATCTCGCTGAAACCGGCAGAGAACATGGAGCGCATGAAGGCGGATATGACGGGCGGCGCCGAAGTCCTGGCGGCGATACGGGCCGCGGCCAGGCTGAAACTGCCGCTCAACCTGGTGAGCATCCTGCCGACAACGGAGAATATGCCCGGCGGCCGGGCGATGAAACCGGGTGACATTGTCACGACGCTCTCCGGGAAAACGGTCGAGGTACAGAACACGGATGCCGAGGGGCGGCTGATTCTGGCGGACGCACTTGCGTATGCCGCGAGGTACAAACCGGCTGCACTGATCGACATCGCAACTCTGACCGGTGCCTGTGTCGTCGCGCTCGGCCAGTTTGCCGTCGGGATGTTCGGCACCGATGATGCCCTGAAAGAATCGGTGCGCAAGGCGGGCGTCCGCGCGGGGGAGCGTGTCTGGGAGATGCCGCTCTGGGAGGAGTATTTTGAGCAACTCAAGAGCGACGTGGCCGATATGCGGAACATCGGTGGGCGCGGAGGCGGCATGATTACCGCTGCGCTGTTCCTCAGTAAGTTCACCGGAGACTGGCCGTGGGTGCATCTCGACATCGCCAGCACCGATTGGAGCGAACGGGAACGAGCCTATCTTTCTAAGGGGCCGACCGGGATCGGAACCAGGCTGCTGATCCAATATCTCATCGACCGAACACCCTGAACCACAGGAACACTATGCCGACTTCGCGCGGGCAGATCGGCCAACTCTTCATGGTGGGGTTCGACGGCACCGCCGTGTCGTCGGATCTCGCGGCCTTCATCAAAGAATATAAGCCCGGCGGCCTCATTCTGTTCTCGAGAAATCTCGAGTCGGTCGAACAGATCGTCGAATTGACCAATGCGTTGCAACGATGTAGTCCGCATTCGCCGCTGTTGATCGCGATCGACCAAGAAGGGGGTCGAGTTTCACGGTTACCGAAAGAGTTCACGATTTTCCCTCCCTGCAACGTGCTGGGCCAATGCAATTCGTCCGAGCTGGCCTGCGCCGCGGCAACGACGACGGCCAAAGAGTTGACGGCCGTCGGCATCAACATGAATATATCCCCTGTTCTCGATGTGAACAGCAATCCCGCGAATCCAGTGATCGGAGACCGTGCGTTCGGCTCCACACCGGCTCCTGTCTGTGTGTTGGGTGAAGCGACGGTGAGAGGCTTGCAGGACAACGGCGTCGTGGCTTGCGGCAAACATTTTCCCGGCCACGGCGATACCAACACGGACTCGCACAAGGAGTTACCCGTTGTCTCAGCGACGCGCGAACGATTGGAGCAAGTCGAATTTCCTCCGTTCCGCCATGCGGCAGCGCACGGCGTAGCAACGATGATGACGGCTCATGTGCTGTATCACGCGCTGGACGATCACTGGCCGGCCACTTTGTCGCCGGCGATCATTGGGAAACTTCTGCGAGAGGAGCTCTGCTACGATGGCGTGGTCTTGACCGACGATCTTGAGATGCACGCCATCATCGATCACTATGGGATCGAAGAAGCGACGGTGCAGGCGATTGTGGCCGGATGTGACATGCCGCTGATCTGCAAAGACCGCGACCGAGAAGTGGCGGCGATCGAGGCTGTGGGAAAAGCCGTTGCGGATGGCACGATTTCGATGAAGCGGCTGGAGCAGTCTTTCGCGCGTGTGGCCCGTGTGAAACGGCAGTTTCTGCCCTCCTTTAAGTCGGCCATTCTATCCGATGCGAGACTCACCGTCGGCTGTCGGACTCACCGGACGCTTTTGCATACGATCGACCAAGCCCGAGCGCGGCTCGCCAAAGTCGGGCTGTAATTCTCAGCCTAT
>VGXB01000070.1 GCA_016873515.1 Nitrospira sp. | reverse complement strand
GATGGCGTTGCGTGCACAACGCTGTTTCTCTCCGTTCCAGAAGGCAATACGATGGCAGCCTCGATCGTTCCTGTATCGCTCAATGAACGAAGCTATAAGATCCTAATCCAGGCCGGTCTGTTGAACAGGCTTGGGGCCAGGCTCGATGCGCTGGGTGTCAAGGGAAAGGCGGGGATTGTGACGGACCGCCATGTGGCGCCCCATTATCTGCGCGATCTGGTTGAGACCCTTAAACGGGGTGGCATCGATGCAGTGCCTATTGTGTTGCCCCCCGGCGAACAGTCTAAGACATTGGATACTGCCAGGTATATTCTGGATGTGCTGGCACGAAACCAGTTTGAACGTTCCTCCTATCTCTTTGCCCTTGGTGGAGGGGTGGTCGGCGATTTGGCTGGATTTGCCGCAGCGATCTATCAGCGGGGCATACCGTTCATCCAGATTCCGACGACACTCATTGCGCAAGCGGATTCGAGCGTTGGTGGAAAAACTGGAGTCAATCACCGACTAGGGAAAAATCTCATTGGCGCGTTCTATCAGCCCAAGGAGGTCTGGATCGATCCAGTGACGCTTTGTACGTTGCCAATGCGTGAATGGGTGGCCGGGCTTGCGGAAGTTATCAAGTATGGCATCATTGCCGATGAAGGGTTCTTCTCGTATCTGGAGCGAACAATGCCACGTTTGCGCAAGCGGGAGGCTGCTGCCGTAGCAGTAGCGGTCAAGCGGTCCTGTGAAATTAAGGCCGAGGTTGTGGCATCGGATGAGCGGGAATCAGATCGCAGGCGAATCCTCAATTATGGCCATACGATCGGCCATGCGCTCGAAACATTGGGTGGGTACAAATCGCTCGTTCATGGTGAGGCGATCGGGATCGGCTTGGCGCAGGAAGCCGATCTTGCATGCTATATGGGACTCTGCGACCGGACTGTTGTTGAACGGATTCGGATGGTCCTGCAGGCAGCTGACCTTTCTGATCGCATGCCCTCCTGGCAGTCCGCCAAGATCTGGAAGGCGATGCTTCATGACAAGAAAGTATCACATGGTCAAGTGGTGGGCGTGTGGCCTGAACGAATAGGACAAGTTCGAATGATGCTGATAGACGAGCGGTTATTTCGGCGATGGCATAAAGCCGTGTACCAAGAGACTTCAGATAGGAGGTTGCTCCAAGCAAGGGCGGCCCTCCGGGAAAAATAGGCATGGCAGATGCGCAAGCTCCGGGTGGCTTTGGCACAGATCAATCCAACCGTCGGTGATCTTGATGGGAATACGCGGCTCATCAAGTCGCGGATCAAACAAGCGCGAAAGGCCGGCGCCGATCTGGTTGTATTTCCGGAGCTGGCGGTGACAGGGTCTCCTCCGGAAGATTTGCTCTTAAAGCCCAGATTCATCGCGGATAATCGTCGGGCAATAGCCGAATTGGCGCGGGAGTGTGTCGATCTCATGGCCGTGGTTGGCTATGTGGAGCAAGGCTCAGCGTCCAAACATCCAGTCTTGGCGTCTTCGGTAATGTGTACAGACCAGCGCGAGCTGTACAACGCAGCGGCCATTCTGGCGGATCGGCGCCGTGTCACCATCTATTGCAAACAGCTGTTGTCGAACTATGGGGTCTTCGATGAAGGACGGTATTTCCATCCGGGAAAATCGTTGCCGCTCATCACGTTTCGTGGAGTGACGCTGGGGGTCAATATCTGTGAAGACATCTGGTCCCCTGAAGAGCCGTCCTGTGTGCAAGCGATGGCTGGCGCGGAGGTGCTCGTCAATATCAACGCTTCTCCATTTCATATCGCCAAGAGTTGTTCGCGTGAGCGAATGCTGGCCGCACAGGCGAGAGAAAACGGTATCATCGTCATCTATACGAACATGGTCGGTGGACAGGACGAACTTATTTTCGACGGTAACAGTGTCATCGTGGACCAAAATGGAGAGGTGATTGCCAGGGCTAAGGCGTTCGAAGAGGATTTGATTGTGGCGGATCTCAATGTGGAAGGCATTGTGCGGGATCGCGTTGCTCCTGGCCTGAACAAGCGGCGTACAAGAAGAGTGTCTGAGACGTTCGAACACGTCAAGATCAAGAGCGCCCCTCCGGTCAGAACGCGTGCGCAGATCATTCCTCGTGTAGAGTTGATTCTCAGCGAACTGGAGGAAGTGTATAAAGGTTTGGTGCTGGGGGTGAGAGATTACGTTAACAAGAACGGGTTTAAGAAAGTCGTCATTGGATTGAGTGGAGGGATCGATTCTGCACTGACCGTGGTCATCGCGGTGGACGCGCTCGGCGCTGAAAATGTGCTTGGTCTCTTCATGCCCTCTCCCTACACATCGCAGGATAGTGCGGAGGATGTTGCCGAATTATCCCGTTGCTTGTCGATTGAGTGCCAGACCATCTCGATCACACCTGTCATGGACGTGTACGGCCGCTCGCTCGCGCCGGCTTTCGAAGGGCGGGTGACTGATACGACCGAAGAGAATCTTCAGGCCAGGATTCGCGGTAACATCCTCATGGCCGTTTCGAACAAGTTCGGCCATTTGGTGCTGACAACGGGAAACAAGAGCGAAATGAGCGTAGGCTATGCCACGCTGTATGGTGACATGGCTGGGGGCTTCGCGGTTCTCAAGGATGTGCCGAAGACCATCGTGTACAAATTGGCCAACTTGCGGAACCGGCAAGGCGCCATCGCAGTGATTCCTAAGCGCGTTCTTGACCGTTCACCGACGGCCGAGCTGAAGCCGAATCAGAAGGACGAGGACAGTCTGCCTCCTTATCCAATTCTTGATCCCATCCTGAAATCCTATGTTGAAGAAGATCGGTCGATTGAGGAAATCATGGCCCTCGGTTTTGCTCGCGATACCGTGGCGCATGTCGTGGGGTTGGTTGATCGGAGCGAGTACAAGCGACGACAAGCACCTGTAGGTATTAAGATTACCTGTCGTGGCTTTGGAAAGGATCGGCGAATGCCGATCACGAACGGCTACCACAGTTCCTAGTTCTATTCCTTGCTGACCGATTGGCTCTCTCTTTGGATATCTCACGAATCATCTACTATGTGAGGCAAGCTTTTCAGCGTTGTGTCGAACGCGAGGATTGAGCTATGATGAGGATCTGACTCGTTGTCGGAGTTCAATATCGGTACTACCTGGAGCGAGCCATGCTTCATGTATGTGTGTGGTTTGCATAGTAGGCCATATGTCTATAGCGGCGATTATTTTCGTAAATAAATTCATGACTTATGCGTATGTGATGTCGTGAGAATCTGTCACTGACCGGTCAAGGTAAGAAGCGAGAAAGATGAAACTGGTTGAAGCAGTGATTAAGCCTTTCAAGCTCGAGCAAGTGAAAGACGCCTTATTGGAAATAGGTGTGCAGGGTATGACTGTGTCGGATGTCAAAGGGTTTGGACGGCAGAAGGGGCACAAAGAAACATATCGGGGTCATGAATATATCATCGAATTTGTGCCGAAAGTCAAAATCTCGGTGGCTGTCTCCAACGCAACTGTCCCTCGTGTGATTGAGGCGATCATAGGGGCAGCCAAGACAGGCAGCATCGGGGACGGGAAGATCTTTATTCACAATCTCGCCGATGTCGTGCGGATTAGAACAGGGGAAAGCGGAGACGCAGCGTTGTGATGGCAGGTGTAGGAAAAACATGGCCTCGCTCATAAGACCGGCAAATCATCGTAAGGGATCTCTCTAAAGGAGGAGCAGATGAACGTGCGTGAGGTTTTGGAGTTCGCCAAGAAGCACAAGGTTCAGATGGTGGACTTGAAGTTCGTGGATTTGCCCGGTGTATGGCAACATATGACTATCCCTGTCAGCGAACTGTCCGAAGATTTGTTCAAAGACGGTTCAGGTCTTGATGGGTCGTCCATTCGAGGATGGAAGGCCATCAACAACAGCGATTTGCTGATGGTGCCGGATCCGGCGACCGCCTGTCTGGACCCATTTACGGCGATGCCTACGCTCAGTCTGATTGGCAATGTGGTGGATCCCATCTCTCGCGCGAACTATGAGCGCGACCCTCGGTTCATTGCACAGAAGGCCGAAAAGTATTTGCACAGCACCAAGATCGGCGACACCTCCTTCTGGGGACCAGAAGCGGAATTCTTTATTTTCGACCATGCCCGTTACGATCAAACTAGCCACAGCGGCTACTATTTTCTCGACTCTGAGGAAGCCGTGTGGAATATGGGACAGGAAGGATTTAATCTGGGCGGAAAGCTCCGCCATAAGCTCGGGTACTTTCCGGTGGCGCCCGCCGATACCCAACAGGACATTCGCAGTGAAATGGTGCTCGAGATGGAGAAGGCCGGAATCGCGATCGAGAAACATCATCATGAAACGGCAACGGCCGGGCAGGCCGAGATCGATATCCGCTTCGATACTCTGCTCAAAACGGCGGACAAGATGATGATGTACAAATATATCGTCAAGAATGTCGCCCGTCGCCATGGCAAGTCGGTGACGTTCATGCCCAAACCGCTCTTCGGCGACGCGGGATCAGGAATGCATACGCACCAAAGCATCTGGAAAGACGGGAAACCGTTGTTCGCCGGAAAGGATTACGCCGGGGTGTCGCAGATGTGTTTGTATTACATCGGGGGCATTCTGAAGCATGCTCCTGCACTGGCAGCATTTACCAACCCGACGACAAATTCATACAAACGGATCACGCCGGGATTTGAAGCTCCGGTGTTGTTGGCTTATTCAAGCCGAAATCGGTCAGCGGGGATCCGCATCCCCATGTATTCACCGAGCCCCAAAGCCAAACGGATCGAAG
>VGXB01000069.1 GCA_016873515.1 Nitrospira sp. | reverse complement strand
GCACAATCCCGTATATTCGACCTCGTACGTGGCAAGTGAGATAGGCTTAGCTTGAAAATGCTTATCACCCTTGAGGCACGACTGAGGCGAACCATTCGAGTCGAATTTGCAACCTAGTGAGTTCTTGTGCCACTGATGGCTAACTGCTGACGGTTTTCCTGCTCATTTCTGCGAATACCACCGATAGCCTTTGTTCTCGGTAAACCGTGTTTTTGGCGCGCCGCCGGGTTTTTCCAACAGTAACACTTTGAAGTCCAGCAGGCCAAACCAAGCTGGATCGGCTACGTCGTGATAATGACAGCCATGCAGCCGGGGCAAAAGCTCGCCGAGCGCCTGTTGTAATTCCTGCTCGGTATAGGCGCGGATCGCAAAGGGTTTGTGCATCGCCTGGCAGAACCGTTGAATGGTATAGGCGGCACCAGTACAGAGCACCTTGGTGTCCGGCTTCATCGCGAGAAATTGAGGGAGCGGTAGGTAGCGTTCTTGAAAACCGAGCCAACGGACAGCCTGGCGGAGGTGGCTATATTGCACCTCATATTCCGTATGGCCGGGGAGTTTCACCGGCGCAGGCCATCCATCTTCAATTCCGAATTCCGTGAGGAACGCGTGCCCGCCAGGCTTTAGGACCCGCCACAGTTCCGCCACAAATCGGATCGGCCCCAGATTAAAGATGACATCGTCTGGTGGATTTTCTTCGATCGGGAGCCGCAGCTGTCGGATCCAGTCCAAGGCTTTCTGGTGCTGCTCTGTCTCGCCCTTGTAGGTCAGCAGTTCCTGCCTGGTAAGTTTCACCGGCGTCATGTCGGCCATGTTTTCGTTGTCGATGACGAGATCGACAGAGTTATCTTTGAAGGGGAGCGCTTCGGCGTTGGCTCTGGTACCGATTCCACCCCAACCGCCGTCTTTGGCCCGCTTGGTCTGGATTTTCAGGAAGGGGGTCGTAATGTCGAGAGAGATGTAGGTGATCGATTGCCGTTCAAACGGCAAGAGTTCTTTGCCCAGTTCGCGCGCGACGTAGCCTAATCCGCCGCCGACCTCCAGTATGACTCGTGGTTTGGGATTGAACCAGCCGAGTTTGCGGAGTTGCCGCATCAGGAGCTGGCCGTAGGTCAGATTATGAAGGGCGTCGGTCGGCTCACGGAACAGGTGAGAGACGGTAGTCTCAATCACATCGAAGTGTTCGTCGTCTTTGACACTGCGTGTCAGCTCATGAACGTGGAACTCTTCCAAATGGTGCTCACCCTCGAACCTATCTTGCCCAGACCAGCCTTCCCGGATCTGTTGAAGCAGGATATCCCACTTGGCTTCATGTCGATGGCCCCCAGGCGGCTCGGTGCCGTAGTAGCAGAGGGAATAGTGAGGGGTAGCCCAGCGCTCAAGATGCCAGTGGCCCGGTTGGCCGTCCGGGCCACAGATGGTGTCTCCGTATCGTTCCAGCAACACGGCGACCGTGGTGTGTCCGTTCATGGCACGGAGCATCTCCACGCCGGTCACGTTGAGTCGTATCAACGGGAGCGAATTATCGAGTGGGGCGAACCAGTACTCATCGTCAGCCTGTTGGTAGGTGACAAGATCGGGAATGCGCCAGGCAAGCAGATTCAGCGCCGCTCCGGTGAGGTCTAACGGTTTTGGGGAGGGGATAACGGGTTTCATAAGACTGGCTGGTTGTGCTGGGTTTCCACAGACTACAAGACCGGTTGGCAGTTCTGCAAGGTGAGATAGCTTACAGTTGCGATGGAGCCGGTGGACTATCCGTGACGACCAACATGCCTCGCATGATGGGATGAATCCGGCAGTGGTAGGCATAACGGCCCTCCGGTAACCCTGGAATGGTAAATTGGGATCTCGGTGGAACCGTTCCTGAATCGAAGAGACAGGCGGTCCCCTCCTCCAGGCAGCCGTTGTGCGTGACGGTGTGATGAGTAGGTGTGGGATTATCCCAGCGGACGGGATTGCCGCTGGCCACAGTGGCAGTGACAGGCACGTAATAGGGCGAGCCGTCTTCCATGAGGATCTGCGCTGAGAGCGATGCACCTGTGGCCGGCCAACTTGCGGCAGCTCCGACCCAGACCGCTAATGAGATGATGAATAACCGATTCATGTGTGGTTTCTCACAAAGCCGATCAGTAAGCCCATCTTAGCATGACGGGAGCTGGAGTTTTCCCCAGTGCAGGGGGTGCCGTTCAGGGATCCGTGGCTCTAGCAGAGTCAACAATAAGGTAGTTGCAAGAGTCTATTTGTTCATGCTAGATGGTGGCCCACAAATTTGCGAGCGGACAGCCGCAACGACCAAGAGGAGGACGGTAAATGGTAAAAAAGAAGAAGGTCGTAGCCAAAACAAAGAAGAAAACCTTGGGACCGTCCAAAAAACAGGCTGTCAAGAAGCTAGCCAGGAAATCACCCAAGAAAGTCGCGGCAGTCAAGAAGAAGGCCGTTCCAAAACCGGCTGTCAAGAAAATGATCAAGCCGCCTGCAAAGACACTAGTCGCTCGGAAGCCAGCAGCGGTTACTTCCTCTTCGGTGAGAGCCAGCGCTCAAGAAGAAATGATGCCTCACAAGGTGGCTGCGGCTGCACCCTTTGTGCCAAGGGAAATGGATCTTGATGACGAAGGGGTGGCCCAAGAGGAATTGGACATGGAGAGTGATCTCAATGAGGATGTCCAAGAGGAGTTGGACCTTGATAACGGCGACGGCGAGGATAATTTTGTCGAAAAGTCTGAGGAGTTTCTGGACGATGGGGACGATTATCGGAGCAATTGACCTCAGACGGCGCACTGCCGATGAGCGGTCCACATGAGAGCAGTGCCCGTTCCATGGATAGAACGATTAGGCTCTTTCCTTCCGGGCTTCATTATATAGCCCGTAGCTTCATATAGCCTATAGCCTCTTCCGTGGCTGGTGTCCCTGCCGCACAGGCCCGCATGACTCCGTAGTATGGGAGCTGAGGCTACGGGCCATTTGTTCTTCTGCTTCTTGTGATCTGCGCGTGCCTTCTTCACGGGCGATTCGTATAACGGCATCTGTGGCACATTGTGCACGACATCACCGGAGCGTCTGGGTTCTGGCTTTGTGGCTTGGCTGGATTCTTGTTGCAAGGGGTGCAGATGGCCATGCAGCATGTCAGGTCGAAGAGTCTCTCGGCAAAGTCGGAGGCGCGCTGGTCAAGAAACTTTCGTCCGATTGTTCGCAGGTGGAACGGGAGCTCCATGCAGTCGATGGCGCCAGGATTCTGGAATCGCTCAACAATGGGCAGCCCGTTGATCTGACCGGCGTGATCGTTCGTGGGGATGTGGATTTTGGTCGGCTGCCGGCCCAGGCGGTTGGGGCACGTAGCCACATGGGGTTAGACCAACCGCAACAGGCGCTACGCCTAGTCCGTGGCGTGCTGACGATCCGCGAGTCTGTCGTGTTAGGCCCAGTGCGGCATCGGTCGTCCACCGATACACTTCAGTTCGAAGGGCCTGTCAACTTCCATGGGACTACCTTCAGGGACAGCGTTGACCTGTCACGGTCTCTTTTCCAGGGATCGGTTGAGCTCACCGAGGCTGTGTTTCAGAAGGAAGCGTACTTTGTGCAAGGGCGATTCATGGAAGGGCTGAGATGTCAGGGAACGAAATTTGGGCCTCATACACGATTTCACCGGTCCAGATTTCACGGGGTAGTCAATTGCACGGGCGCATTCTTCGACGGTATGGCAGAGTGGCTCGAGGTGACATTCGAACAACCGGCTGTATTTGAACGGGCTCGGTTTGGGGCTGGGACCGGGTTTTCCGGAAGCCAATTTAGGAGGCAGGCTGCTTTTCTTGATGCCATTTTCAGCCGGGACTCGTTCTTTACATTTTCGGTGTTTGAAGAAGTCGCGGTGTTTTCCGGCGCCCAGTTCTTAGGTTCTGTGGATTTATCCGATGCGGACTTCAAGAAGCCGGATGATCTGGTGCAGGCTCGGTTCGATCAGCCGCCGCTCCTCACCCGAACCAGACGAGTAAGTCAGGGGCAGCCGGCGGATGGTTGGGCCATGTTGCTCAGGCGGTACGGGCTGACCGCCATGCTCCTTCTCATTTCGGCTGGGCTTATCGGCTATATTGTTAAAAGTAAATAGCTCTGCCCGGAATCCCCTACATATAGAATTGTGACTTGCCGTCACCACAATAAGTTGGTATAATCAGTACCATGGATCCTCAGGTCGAAAGCTACGAACAAGCCGAATTGCCCTACCAGGTTCGCATCGAGAACTTTGAAGGACCATTAGATCTCTTGCTCCATCTGATCAAGAAAAGCGAGATCAATATCTACGATATTCCGGTCGCTCTTATCGCCAACCAGTACTTGGAGTACATCGAGGCGATGAAGAGCCTCAATCTCAACGTCGCCGGAAATTTTTTAGTCATGGCGGCGACGTTGCTCCAAATCAAATCCAAAATGCTCCTACCCCTCGATGAAGCGGTGCAGGACGAGGAAGACGGGCCTGACCCACGGGAAGAACTCGTTCGGCGCTTGCTGGAATATAAGGCGTATAAAGAAGCCGCATGTCAGCTTAATGGGCAGGAACAGCTGTGGCGTGAAATGTTCAGTCGGGAGCAGGCGGCACCGGAGCCGTTCAGCACCGAGGAGATGCCGTTGGAGCATGTTTCTTTGTTCGATCTAGTGGATGTACTTCAAGGCATTCTTGATCGCAATCCCGGGAAGCGCCTCATAGAGATCATTCCCGACAACCTGACGGTTCGCGAACGGATGAATGTAATTCTTGAACTGCTTGAAGGCAAAGACTCAGTGTCGTTTGTCGATCTGTTTGAGTCGGCCAGTCACCGGCTGATCGTGATCGTGACATTCTTGGCGATGCTAGAATTGATCCGCCTTCGTGTGGCGCGGGTGTTTCAGGCGGAGACGTTCGGCCCGATTCTCGTCTCTAGGACGTTTTCGTTGGTTCACGACCCTGCCGAACTCGATGAGACTGATGTGGAATGGAGAGGAACATGATCACAGTCGCAGATGAAATGAACGGAGCATCCACCCAGCTGGACTTGGAGACGCCGGGTTCCCTGTCGAACGGCCATCCGGTCCCTGTTGAAACAGTCGAACCCTCTGAGCATGATGACACTGCGGCACAGGCGATCGCAGCTCGTGGATTAAAAGCCATTGTGGAGTCGTTGTTGTTCGTGTCATCGGAACCGTTGTCCGTGCAACGGATTCTGGCGGTGATCGGCAACGTGACTAAGGCCGAAGTGACGCAGGCACTCAGGAGCCTTGGCGAGGAATTGGAGCAGGAAGGCCGCGGTCTTCGCCTGGCGGAAGTTGCCGGTGGATTTCGGCTGTTGACGAAACAGGAGTATGCCGGCTGGATCAAGCGATTGGATAAATCGAAGTCGACGGCGAAGCTCTCACGCTCGGCGCTCGAATCGCTCGCGATTATTGCCTATAAACAGCCGATTGTCCGTTCCGAAATCGAAGAAATTCGCGGAGTCGAAACGTCGGGAGTGGTACGGACGCTATTGGAGTGGAAG
>VGXB01000068.1 GCA_016873515.1 Nitrospira sp. | reverse complement strand
GCACGGCGGAGAATGCGACGAAGCACATACCCGCGCCCTTCATTCGACGGCAACACACCATCAGTCATTAAAAATGTGATCGCGCGCAAATGGTCGGCAATCACGCGCAGAGACCGGTCCGCCAGGTCCTTTTGGCCATACTGTGTGCCGGCTCGTTTCGCAATAGCCGCCAAGAGTGGGGTAAAGAGATCACTGTCGTAGTTACTGTGGACGCCCTGGGCCACAGCGGCCAGGCGCTCAAGCCCCATCCCGGTATCGATGCTCGGTTTCGGCAGCGGATGCAGCGTGCCGTTCGTATCGCGGTTGAACTGCATGAACACGAGATTCCAAATCTCAATCACCCGATCGCCCTCACCGTTGGGATGGTCGTCGCCTGGAACCGAGGGACCTTGATCAAAGTGGATCTCTGAGCAGGGACCGCACGGGCCAGTGTCCGCCATCTGCCAGAAGTTGTCTTTCTCATCGCACCGCACGATGCGCGACGGGGAAACGCCGATTTGCCTCCAGAGACGGTTAGCCTCGTCATCTTCGCGAAAGATCGTCACCCACAGTCGCTCTGTTGCTAACCCCACCGCCTGTGTCAGAAATTCCCATCCAAACTTAACGGCATCGTCCTTGAAGTAATCGCCGAACGAAAAGTTTCCAAGCATTTCAAAAAACGTATGGTGACGCCGGGTATAGCCTACGTTTTCGAGGTCATTGTGTTTGCCGCCCGCGCGCAGGCATTTCTGCACCGACACGGCCCGCCTGTAGGGACGGGACTCCTCGCCGAGGAAGACCCGCTTAAATTGGTTCATGCCGGCATTGGTAAAGAGCAGCGTGGGATCGGCCTGAGGGATCAAGACCGAGCTGGGGACAGCCTGATGCCCTTGCCGTTCAAAATAACGGATGAACGACTGTCTGAGTTCCCGCGCACTGTGCGTCATTGGTCTACATCCTCGCGATCCAGAAAACTGCGCATTATACGTTCAACCGTTTCATCTTCAAAACCCCGCTGACGAAGGAGGCGCATTGCCTGTGCAGGTGTGACACACCGACCGACGCGTTTCATCATAGACAACGCACGGCGTGCCAGGATCTCCTCGTTCAGGCCGCGCAGGGCCTCACGGATTGCTTGGCTGGCGAGGGACTTGGTAATACCGCGCGCTAGCAACTCAGCTTCCAGTCGGGCTCGCCCCATTGGTTGCCTGGCGAGTCGTGCCTCAATCCACTGATTGGAATAGACATGGTCATCCAGATACTGAAGTTGGGACAATCGCGCAACAACCTCTCTAGCCTCCGGCGTTGTAGCACCCTTGTGAGTGAGAAATCGCTCAACCTGGGCGACCGTTCGATCCTGCCGGGCCAAATAACGCACCGCGATCGACATCCATCGGTCCAGGGTCGATGGCGACGGCTGTTTACCGATGCGCCCGTTTGTCATCTCCCTTGGTCACCGGCTTCTCGTCTTTGTGTTCGGTCTTCCCTTCAATCTTCTTTTCACCGCGCCCCGGCACACCAGCCAGCTCTCGCAACTTAATTTCGACCTCACGTGCGGCGGCACCATTCCGTTTAAAAAACTCTCGGGCTGCTTCACGCCCCTGGCCGATTCGATCACTTTTATAGGAATACCAGGCTCCAGACTTTTCGATGACACGCTTGTCGACCCCCAAATCAACCAGTTCGCCTGTCTTGGAGATACCCTCGGCGAACATGATGTCAAACTCGGCCTGCCGGAACGGCGGCGCCATCTTATTCTTCACCACTTTGACACGGACGCGACTGCCCATCACGTCTTGGCCTTCCTTAATGGACTCAATCCGGCGGATATCCAGCCGAACCGACGAATAGAACTTCAGCGCGTTCCCACCGGTGGTCGTCTCTGGATTGCCGAACATGACACCAAGTTTCATGCGAATCTGATTGATGAAAATCACTGTGGTCAACGATTTCGCAATCGCCGCGGTGAGTTTTCGTAGTGCCTGCGACATCAATCTGGCTTGCAGGCCCATGTGGGCATCGCCCATTTCCCCTTCAATCTCAGCACGTGGCGTCAGCGCCGCCACCGAGTCGACCACAATCAGATCGACGGCCCCGCTCCGCACGAGAGTCTCAGCGATTTCCAGCGCCTGCTCCCCTGTATCCGGCTGGGACACCAGTAAATCATCGGCCTGAACACCCAGTTTTTTCGCATAGGTGAGGTCCAAGGCATGTTCAGCATCGATAAACGCCGCCACCCCGCCTGACTTTTGCACCTCGGCAATACAGTGGAGCGTCATCGTTGTTTTCCCGGAAGCCTCCGGACCAAATATTTCGATAACTCGTCCGCGTGGTAGTCCACCCACGCCAAGCGCAATATCCAAACCTAAGGAACCGGTAGAAATCGCCGGGACATCGGCCTGTTTATCCTCAGCACCCAGCTTCATAATGGCCCCTTTCCCATACTGCTTTTCAATCTGGGACAGGGCTAAATCCAATGCGCGCTTCTTATCGTCGTTTTCAGACATACGAATCTCCTCACAGGGTGTGACCGATCTAAGCCAAGGGATTATACCCAAGCTGCAAAGGGAAACCTAGTCCGGCGTGTTGAAGCCCACCATGCGCTATTATATTTCTATGAAGTACCCATCCTTCGCGCTTTCTCTCATAATTGAGGCATACTCGGATTGAGCTGAAACTTAAGGGGGGCATGATTACAGGGAGCCCCATTCGCTCGGAGCCTGTCTTAAACGCTGGCGGCTCCAGAAAGGCCTGTCGCTTGAAGTCATAGCACTTAAAACCCGAATTCCCCTTAAATATCTCCACGGTCTTAAAACAACTCTTCAACGCTCCCGCCCATCGGACCGATGGAGCACACTTTGGGTGAGTTACTCCGCAAATACTGAGAACGACATGGTCTATCGATCGAGCGATTTACCTAATGGACGTGAGTCCCGCGGACCTCATTCCACTTCCCACAGTTTCGTATACACGGGTCCGCTCGGGCGGAGCTTGCTTTTCATTAGGACCAGTGGCCCGACGGTGATGACTCCAACAGACAATGCGCGATCACAGGCGCCGCTCTGGGCAAGTCGCTGTCCCACCGCTCGATCACCGACCTTGATCCGTGCCATGGTTAGGTGTGGCGTAAAGGGTTTGTCCTCCGTCACAAAACCAAGAGACCGGCAGCAGGACTCGATGTCACGATGCAATGTCATCAACTGCTTGGCTGCGTTACTCTTCAACCATGCTTCAGATGGGCCGACCCACAATACTCGTGGCTGCCGAAGATTGGGGAAGGCCTGGAGCCGCTCGAGGGGAATTTGCATGCCCGGATGGGACCGCCTGACGGTCGCTATGGCTTCACGGATTGGATCAAGCAACTGTTCGTCCGTGTCGCCGAGAAATCGCATGGTGAGATGAATGAACGACGGCTGTACCCAGGCGATCCGAACCGCTTTTAACGGTTCACCATCAAACCGTGGCTGCAAGTCCTGTTGCACCAGCGCGATCTGGCGACGGAGCTCCTCACTCAGTTCCACGGCAAGAAACGTTCGTATCATTCAATCTCCCTGTCGATCAACCAACGGCGCAAGAAATCCAGCGCCGCCTGCGACGACCGTTGTTTAATCATCGAACGGTCGCCATGGAAACGGAATTCTTTTGAGAGTGACTCACCCACTCCACCGTTGAGGCCGACATAGATCAAGCCGACTGGCTTTGTCTCTGTTGCTCCCCCCGGTCCAGCAATACCGGTCACACTGAGTCCGATCGACACACCGGATCGTTCACGAATGCCCCTGGCCATTGCTGCTGCAACTTCTCGGCTGACGGCCCCATGTCTCGCAATCAACTCAGCAGGGACGCCTAACATATCTGTCTTTGCTCGATTGCTGTAGCAGATGGCACCACGATCGACATAGGCCGAGGATCCTGGGACTTGAGTAAGTCGATGGCCGATTAATCCACCAGTACAGGACTCCGCGAGTGCGACGGTAAGTGCTTGCTTCGACAGCAGACGCCCGACCACGGCTTCCATCGTGTCCTGCCCTTCGGCAAAGATCCATTCTCCCAGCCGTGACCGAACTTCTTGCTCAAGAGACTCAATCACCGTACGACCGACTGAATGATGCAGTTTGGTAGTCAGTGATACAAGCACGCCCATGGGTGAGGCCAGCAGCCCAAGATCGACCGGTGTGCCCCTTGCGATGAGTCCATGAAGCTTTGTATCAATATCGGCTTCCGACAAGCCCCAAGCATGAAAAACCGACCGTCGAATAGGCTGCCGCGGAAGTGTCGCTAAACCCCTGAATCGTTTGGTGAGAAATGGGATGACCTCTTGCACCATCATCACTTCCATTTCACGCGGGACACCCGGTAACGCCATCACGAGAGCTTGCTTCCATGACAAAGCAAACCCCGGCGCCGATCCCACGGAATTCGGTAGCACCACCGCACCGGAAGGAATGAGGGCCTGCCGAAGTTGCCCTTTATTGGGGGTCCGCCCCCACTGGGCCAATCTGGCTGCCATACCTTCAAAAGCCGTTTTCCGTCGATTCAGTCTCCGTCCTGTAATCTCGGCGACCGCTTCCCTTGTGCAGTCATCGATCGTCGGCCCTAACCCACCTGTCATCACGATAATTCCGGCCCGGCGTGCCGCCGTCTGAATCGCCGTCACAATGTCTGGCCGGTAATCCCCCACAATCGACTTGAAGCGGACTTCGATCCCGCTCTCCCCAAGCTGGTCAGCGATGAACAGAGAATTGCTGTCGGACCGTCCCCCCACTAAGAGTTCGGATCCAATCGCAATCGTTTCCGCGATGAACGCTCTTTCGGATACACGAGGCATCGTGCGACAGGTTTCCTACTTTATCTCTGCGAAGTTCAAAGAAAACCGGATCTCGCCACCTCCTGCAGGAAAGATGATGATGTCGGTGTTGGTCACTGGAATGAGATCGACATTATTGAATGACCCCACTACTTTTGCCGTAAACTACGGAACATTCGGCCAAACAGTACTTCGATCGGCAGTGCCATCGACCCGCACCACAACAGGCTTGACGGTCTTCGCTCCTTGTTCACGAACCAAGTAATTGTTCGCAGCAAATACCGGGATATCCCCGAAGATGAGGGCACGTACAAGCATCGTCGAGGCGGCTACGACTTGGGTGATATCGGATGGGCTCGGTTCTGTTCCCCGCATTGCCATGTGCGCCGTCATCACCGACAGGTTACCGAATTTGGTCAGAAGAAATCCTCCGGGCGGCACCGCATCGACTGACTCGAATCTGAGATGAAACGTATCGAACCCGTGCCACTCTTGCGTTATTTTTTCCCGTGGTGATCGCATCACGGATGTCCGCATAGGTTGGTTCAAGTTTGATAGCTGCCGAAGAAACAACCTGTTCTGGCAGAAAGGTGACTGTCATTGTCTACTCCAGAATAGCCTCATACCGGGTGCCAGTAACAGAGCGCGCAAGTCCTGTCAATAATAGATCTCTCTCCGCTCGCCCCGTTGACAGATCAAAAGGCGAAGTGTTACAGAAGCGAACCACAGGCGTGGCTGGCCGAAGAGCCCCGCCGTTACCCGGAGGAACTCATGTCTGCTCCAGCATCCACGCCTGCACCTGGCACCCCTG
>VGXB01000067.1 GCA_016873515.1 Nitrospira sp. | reverse complement strand
CCACCGAGCTTCTGGAACTTCCTCGGGTCTTTCAGAAACTCGATAATCTCAAGAACCTCTTCTTTAGCCTCATCGACGCCCGCAACATCGGAGAACGTGATTTTCTTCCGTTCTTCCGTGAGCATCCGCGCACGGCTTTTGCCAAAGGACAGTGCTTTATTCCCACCGATCTGCATCTGACGCATAAGGAAAAACCAGAGGCCAAGGAACAGCACAAAAGGGCCCCACGTGACAAGAAACGTAATGTACCAGGGACTTTCGTCGGGCGGTCTCACTTCGATTTGAACACCCTTCTCTCGAAGCATTTTCACCATATCCGGATAGTCCGCAGAGTACGTGCGGATACGGGTTTTGTCCTTCAACACTCCGCTGATATGGTTGCCTTTGATGATAACTTTCTCGAAATCGCCTTTGTCGAGTTTCGCCATGAAGTCGCTGAAAATGACTTCTTCTTCCGGTGCATGGGTCGGAACGCTAAACAGATTAAATAGCAGAATCATGAACAAGCCGACCACGACCCAAAAAAGCAAGTTCTTGACCCTGGAATTCATCCAGATCTCCTTCTCATGTTAACGTGGACCAACCGGGACAGAACCCATGAAACATTTATGTGATGTTAACACAGCCATGTTTGAGTTGACAACAACAGCCCATTGTCTTACTCGATCGCTCACAGTCACCGGTCTATTCACCCTGAAGATCGTTCTGATCGAGCACGGCTAGATAAGGAAGGTTTCGGTATTTTTGCCGATAGTCGAGCCCATACCCCACGATATATTGATTGGGCACCGTGAACCCGACATACTCGACCTGCACATTGACGACACGGCGTTCGTGCTTGACTAAGAGTGCACAAACATTGATGCTCTTCGGCTTTTTCCTCGCTAGAGTCTTCAACAAGTGTTGCACGGTCAATCCCGAATCCACAATATCCTCGACCAACAACACATCCTTCCCTTTGATCTTCTCGGTTAGTTCGGTCACCACCTTAACCTTTCCGGAACTTTTGGTCCGTGATTCGTAGCTGCTCACCACCATAAAATCTACCCGTACAGGAATTCGAATCGCCCGTGCCAAATCGGCGTAGAAGGCGTAGGCTCCTTTCAGCACTCCTACAAGAACGAGATCGCTGCCGGCATAATCGGCACTGATCTGACGGCCCAATTCACGAATGCGGGCTCGCATCTGCTCCTGCGTCACGATCGGCTTTCCAAACATCCGTTCCATCCTACTAACTTCCCTTCTCTGTCTGCGCTGGATGCACCACCAAAGACAAAAATCGTTTTGTACCCGGCGTCACCAGCCATCGTTCGTCTTGCCGATACCCGACGATCCAAACAATTCCCTCTGGAGCGACAACCACGGGAATCCGTCTTCGGTCGGCACGGGATACTTTCAGATCCGCAAAAAAATCCTGGAGTTTCTTCGATCGTCCCTTCATGCCACGAGGACAAAACCGATCTCCTCTCTGCCAAGCCCGCACCATGAAGGGTTGGGAGACGCGATCGGCATCAATCTCAATGCAGTTCTCACCTGCAACCATTGCATCGCCCTGTTGCCATGTCACCTCTTGTACCTGAATACGCTGCCCCGTTCCAGCCCATGTCATACTGCCCGGCACGGTTAAGATGGTAGGGTGCAGCTGGAGAGAAGGAGAACGTGGAGAATGTTTTGATCGCACAAACCGCACGGAATCTTGGTCCACAGTAACCGACCAGAATGGCCTCGCGAACAGGGAGATGCCATCCTGTTTTGCGACTGCACGAAGAACCATCTCAATCGTGTTGCGCCTCGGTGATCGGCGCTGCGTTTCCCCTCGACGCAACAACTCTCTCACGATGCGCCGCTGCACGGCGACTGGGGTCTTTTGTAGAATCGAACGGCTCATTGCCCACCCACCTTCAGGAAGCGGCTTCGCCCAGGATCGGCATAGAGTCTGGATGTGTTCATCCAAATACCGGTCATCGTCGCGGCAAAGATCGGCCAGCCTGCAGAGCGCCTCCACCGCAGACGGAACCAGCCGCTGTAACGCCGGAATCACATCCTGCCTAACTCGGTTCCGCAAATAGATCGGCTTGCCGTTGCTCGAATCTTGCCGAAATGAGACTCCTTCTTCAGAAAGATAGGCCAGAAGCTCGACTCGCCTTGTTTCATAGAGTGGCCTGATCACGAGATCATTTCGACAGGCAGGCATCCCGGAGAGACCCGTCAGCCCCGCACCCCGAAGCATCCAGAGAAGCACCGTCTCCGCTTGATCATCGGCCGTATGCCCGACCGCGATGCGATCCGCCCCACACTGCTGCGCCATTTTATGCAGGGCACGATACCGCAGGTCACGGGCCGCCGCTTGAAGCGACAGGCCGCGCGCGCGATTTCTGACGTCGAGCTGCATCGTCTGAAGCGGCATATCTAATCGCCGACACATCGCCTCAACGAACGTTTGATCGGCATCGGACTCGGCCCCACGCAGCCCATAATTGAAATGCGCTACCGTCAAGGTAACCCGCCAAGGCAGTTTCAGCCGATGCAAGAGAGACAACAACGCCATCGAATCAGACCCTCCTGATACCGCGACCAGGACATGCTGCCCGCGCTCGAACAAGCCGCGTGACCGGATTGTCTTTACCACTCGATGGAGCAGGACGGGCCAAGGCCGCCGGCCAATCTTGCGTGTTGTTACCTGCGCAGTGGGATTCATCACTCTTTCACCACTTCACGATCCTTGCGCAACAGCGTTCGGGCGGACTTCACATCGAGTGCAATTTGGCGGCTCAAGGCATTGGCATCGATAAACTGGATGTCATCCCGGAGTGGTTGCACAAACTCCACGGTGATCGATTGTCCGTACAGATCCTGATCTTGGTCCAACAGATGCACTTCGAGCACTCGTTTGCCAGCATCGAACGTCGGCCTCGTTCCAATGTACGACACGGAATCGTATTGCCGACGGTTCCAGACGGTCACCGTCGCATACACCCCATCGGGTGGGACGATGCGATCAGGAGGCACGCAAAGATTGGCCGTGCGCCATCCGAGCGCTTGTCCTCTCTGAGCTCCGAGTGTGATCTCTCCGGTAACGGCATACCGCCGGCCGAGTAGACGCGCCGCCAGACTGACGTCACCGGCTTCAATGAGTTGCCGGATTCTGGTCGAGCTCACAATGCTCCCATGAGCCTCTACCGGCGCGACCGGATGAACGGCGAAGCCATACTGCCCTCCCAGCACGGCAAGGTCAGAAAATTTCCCCGCCCGCTTGTGCCCAAACGCAAAATGCTGACCGACGAAAATCTCTTTCAGCTTAAACGTCTGGCACAACACCTGATCGACAAATGCCTCCGGCGGCAAGGCGGCAATAACTTGATCGAATTCCAAGAACACCACTTCATCGATCCCCGCGTCGCGAAATCGATCAAGTTTCTCTTCTGGACTGGTCAGAAACCGGAGATCGACCTGAGGCGCCAAGATTTTCACGGGATGCGGATCAAAGGTCAACACCAATGCCGTACCTTGTTTGTTACGCGCGGTATCCACCACCGCCTGCAAGAGAGTGCGATGCCCGACATGGTGCCCATCAAAATTTCCAATTGTGGCAACAGGATAGGATCGGACCACCCGCCCCTGATATCCGCGAGTCACTTTCATGGATGGTCAATGCAGGAGCCAGGCGGCATCTTTGGAGAAATAAGTGAGAATGAGATCGGCACCCGCTCGTTTGATCGCCAGTAACGATTCCATCATCGCGCGTGACTCGTCGAGCCATCCGGCGGTGGCGGCGGCCTTGATCATGCTGTACTCTCCGCTGACTTGATAGGCGGCAACAGGCAGAAGCGTGTGCTGTCGGGCCGCGGCAATGATGTCCAAATAGGGCAAGGCCGGTTTGATCATGACGATATCGGCCCCCTCCTCGATATCGAGATCGATCTCGCGGAGTGCCTCGCGCCCGTTTGCCGGATCCATCTGATAAGACCGCCGATCACCAAACTGAGGGCTGGAGTACGCAGCATCGCGAAACGGGGCATAGAAACAGGAGGAAAATTTTGCCGCATAGGCCATGATGGGTAGATCGGGAAACCCAGCTTGATCCAATTCATGCCGAATGGCGGCCACTCGGCCATCCATCATATCTGACGGCGCAACCATGTCGGCACCGGCTTGGGCATGCGTGCGCGCCATGGTTCTCAGACAATTCAGTGTTTCGTCATTGAGAATCTTTCCGTCCTTGACGATCCCGCAATGCCCGTGGCTCGTGTATTCATCGATGCAGACATCGGTAATGACGATCAATTCCGGGACATGATCTTTGATGGCTGTGACCGCCCGCTGCACGATGCCGTATGGATCCAACCCCGCGCTGCCACGCTCGTCCTTGTACGCCGGGATACCGAACAAGATGATCGCCGGGATCCCCAGCCCATAGATTTCGCTGGCCTCCTTGATCAGCAAATCGATGGACAATCTGAACTGCCCCGGCATCGACCCGATTTCCTCGCGCCGATCATTCCCCTCGAGGACGAACAGCGGCGCGATAAAATCAGCCGGCGACAGTGTCGTTTCACGGACCATCCGCCGGAGCGATTCATGTTGTCGAAGGCGGCGAAGTCGCTGAATCGGAAACGCCATATCAGCCTACTTCTTTCTTGGAAGGTTCGTCAAAAATACAACAAGATCGCGGACAGAGATCACCCCGACCAGCTTGCCTTCCCGGGTGACACCGAGATGGCGTAAATGAGATCGGGCCATCAAATCATTGGCATCCAGCAATGTCTTACTCTCTTCAATCGTCACGATCGGCGCAGACATGATCTGCTCCACCGTCGTCTTGGTTGCCTCCAATCCTGCCGCCACCACCCGGCGCATCATATCCGTGTCGGTCAAAATGCCGATGATCTCCCGGCCACTGATGACGAATAAGCTCCCAATCCCCTTGTCGCGCATAACACGGGCGGCGGCCTGCGCATCCGTATCCCGTTGGACCGTCACGAACTTGTCTCTTGGAATCATGAATGACTTCACCGGAACCATGTCATCTCCCTCCCTCTTCGGCACGCAGGTTATCTCCCGGCCTACGGTCTGTCTGTGCTACCCACTCCCCCCGCGAGCTACTTGCGGCTTCCATAATGCCAAACGATCGCGTCAACCAGAGCCGGAATCGTATTTTCTTCTGGCATGACTGAGACTGTCATACCATATTCTTCTGCCGTCTTCGCGGTAATCGGTCCGATGCAGACCACCACCACGGATTGCACCAGCGGTCGAACCTGCTCTATACCTCCGAGTATCTTGACAAAGTTTCTAACCGTCGATGAGCTTGTAAACGTCACGGCATGGATCTGCCGATCAATCAGTTGCTGACGCCACCCTGTTGCTTCCCCATCGGGGATGATCGTCCGGTAGACCGGCACCACATCGACGTGGGCACCGCGAGCGCGAAGCTCGTCCGACAATAATTCCCGCGCCACCTCTGCTCGAGGAATGAGAAAACGGGCGGCGGCAACGTCCTGCGCGCCCAGCATCGCCAAGACCCCCTCGGCCTGATAGTCCGCAGGGACATGATCGGCCCGCACGCCGAACTTCTCAAGTTCCTTGGCCGTTCGCGGCCCGATACAACAGATGTTCTTCCCGGCCAAACAACGAGAGTCCAACCCATTCGTTCCCAGCCTGGTCATGAATTTGGCCACACCATTCACACTGGTAAAGATCACCCATTCATACATGTCGATCGCACGGATGGCCCGATCGAC
>VGXB01000066.1 GCA_016873515.1 Nitrospira sp. | reverse complement strand
GAATGCGGTACGGTTGCATCACTTGGCGGATGAGACTGCTGCTGTCTGGAGAGAGCTGGATCCGCTCGTTCGAGCCCGCACAGTCGTCCACCTGCACACACAATGCGGCAATGGAGTGTACATGCCCGTATGGACCGATCTGTTTGATCCTGAATTACCGGACGAACATGGGCCGGCTTGGACTTCTCCCGACGTTTGGGTGTTCACGGCCGATCTCCCGATCGAATGGCCAGGTGAGATGTTGACCAACCGCTTGCTGGCCGAAGGATGTACCAGATTCGAGAATCATATCGTCGAAACATCCGAGAATTAATCTCCGTGAATTAATCTCCGAGACCATGTCTCTGCAGATGACCGGATAGGCGCATGCGCCTATCCGGAGCCTGTTGCACAAAACATGCGACTCAGTGATTTTCATGCCACTTTGTTTTATTCTCGGCGGTGATGAAAAAGTTACGAGAACAAGGGTCATCCGGGAAATCGCTCGCGGCCCTGACATTAGCCGTTGAGTTGGGGCTCGTCTGAAGTGTCGTATGGACGCATTTGCCATCTTGGGAAGAGTTGCAATCGGCACAAGCGCGTGGTCTGATTGCACCAACGGTGCCGGAATTTGGTCTGACGATTCCTGGAGTTTCACCACGTGCCCCCGATGCTTCAAGTCGGTCGGGAAAAGAAGGAAAATGAACAGTATCGAAGGCGGCTGGTGGAGATCTCATGTCCCGAACGGTGTGTGCCAGACAAGTAGCCGAGGTGAAATGCGCTGCTGAGCTGCAGGAAGTCTGTCCCGACGCATTGACACAGGAGGAACGGTACAATTGTCTGGAGTGGCGAGTGAACAAATTGACTGCCCCATGCCAAGCCCTTGTGCATAAACGGATGGTGTGATGGAAGGAACTTGAGGGATACAAGATTGCTTGCCCTGAGAATGTGAAACGAGTTTGCCAAGGAGTCGATGCAAAAGATGGGAACCTTCTCGCCTGCTTGTAAACGTGCTAACAGGATTTGTCGCTTAGGTATTATCAAAGTCTTCTCAAATGCCAGATTGAGCTACGCAATTAGCCTGCCTCATGCGGCCAGTTTTTCAAAGCAACTGCGAAGTTCTTCGGCGAATTCGCTGGCTCGCCGATATCGATGCACCAGGTTTTTTGCAGCGCACAATCCCAAGATGGTTTGCGCGGCGGGAGCCAGGTCGGGGCGGAGTGTGGAAAACCGGAGGGGCGGCGTATGGGTGACGGCATGCAGCAACGCGGACACATTATCTACTCTGAAGGATGGATGGCCCGTCAACAGTTCGAACATGACGACGCTGAGCGAATAAATATCAGAACGTCTATCCATTTTTCCTCACGCGATCTGTTCCGGCGACATGTAGGTGGGCGTACCCATCACCATCTCTGACTTGATCCGCGACAAAGATGCCAGTGTGGCGATGCCAGAGTCCATGATTTTTACGACCTAATTGTTCGTCAGTATGATGTTAGCCGGCTTGATATCACGATGCGCCACGCTTGCTGGTGGACATAGTCCAATGCATCAGCGACGGTCGCGACGACGGGAAGCAGAGACGATGGGCGAGTCCATGCATGCAGGGTTGTCCCTTGCAGTATCTCCATCTCGATATATCCGAGATCGTCTTCTTCTCCGGCATCATAAATGGTGACGATATTGGGATGGGAAAGCCGGCCGGTCAATTCAGCGTCGCGAAAAAATCCGGTTCGTATTTCCTGTAGTTTGTCCGTGTCGTCGATTTCATGGAGTCGCATCGTCTTAATGGTGACAAATCGTTGAATCGTGGGATCCTTCTCTAAGTACACCACGCCCATCGCTCACCGCCCCAATTCCTTGAGCACGCGGTATCAGCCAAAGTACTCGGCTAGTCTGCTTTGGCTTTTGGAGCAGTGGTATCGATGCCTGTGTCACCACTACGGGAATACGCCTTCGTCTCGTGTGAATCTTCGCCGCCTGTAGCTGAGTCGGCGTGGCCGATGTTTGGTGCAGGGCTCGAAAAAAAAGCGCTCAAGCGAGTCTCGATTCAAGAGCCACACAACCGTTGTCCATAGGGCCATCAAGATGAACGCAGCGGTGTAGACGATGGCGTAAGACTGTAATCTGATATGATCGATGAGGAAAAGTTTCACTGCCTAAAGTGTTTTGTCCATTACGATCAAGATGAACAGATCGGTAACTGGAAGAATGAGCCGCTTGATGAATGAGAACCCGCGTCCCGTATCGGGCATTTGCAGGGAGACGCAGATGGAGAAGAGGTAGAGGACGGCCAGCTCGATTGCTTCGATGACTAGACGGACAGTCTATGGCACGTTCAAGCCGAAGATCGTAACGGGGATCGACGCCACTGGCTGTAGTTTGCCCCATAGTGGATCTGCAAAGAGGACCACAAGGACCAGGATGGCATAGTGGAGCGTCCAATGCGATGTCGTTGTCATAGAGGTCTGGCTTGAGGATTGGTGAAAATCTAGCGGATAGGGAACGGGAGTCAATGAATAACTGGAAAGACGCACGAACGGCAGCTATTGCTGTGCCACGGCGGTCTTCATCGTGTCGAGCAGTGAGTCTGGAACGTGGAGCGAACCTTTGCCGATCCCCACTTCGATGTCGGGTTTCGTCAGACCGTGAAAGTCGCTTCCGCCGGTCATCAGCAAGCCCTGTTGCTTGGACAGCGCCAGGTAGTCGCGTGTTTGCCGTGGGGTGTGGGTGCTGTAGTACACCTCCACCCCGTCGAGTCCGTCAGCTTTGAGTCTTCGGACTAGATCCGTCAGGGTGCCCTCCGTGGTCTTGACCCAGGTCGGGTGGGCCAAGACTGCCAAGCCCTTCGCTTCTTTGATCCAAAGGATAGCTTCCGCCGGTGTCGGGAGTTCGCGCGGCACATAGGCCGGCCGACCGTATGCCAGCCATAAGTTGAATGCTTCCTTGACCGAAGAAATAACTCCTTTCTCCATCAAGACTCGCGCGATGTGCGGCCGTCCCACGGAGTCGGTCCCCGCGAGAGCACGGACTTCATCATAGGTGATGTCAATGCCGGCTGTCTGCAAGCGCTCGATGATTTGTGGATTGCGGCGATGCCGGCTTTCCCGGAGGCGCGTCAGCCGGTCATTCAGGCTGGCGTCCTCATAATCGAGGAAGTAGCCGAGCATGTGTAATTCAGAGCCGCCCAGGAGAGAACTGATCTCGACGCCGGGAATGATCTCAATTCCCCTTGCCTTGCCTGCTGCGACGGCTTCTGGGACACCCGTTGTAATGTCATGGTCGGTAATGGCGAGAGTCGTTATACCTACTTTGGCAGCAAGCTCGATGACTTCGGCTGGTGTGCAGCTTCCGTCGGAATGGGTGGTGTGCAGATGTAAATCCACGCGGCTCATGCAGGCACCTCTGAAGAGAGTGCTTTGGATGCTAAGAGTTGTGCGGTATAGACACGGTCAGTCCCATCTGTATTCACATGCGCCCCTTCGTCGTAGTGCAGTACATGGAGGGGTACGGTTAGGCCTAGCAGCTCATTGGAAGACAAACAAAATTCTCGCCGCTTCGGGTGCCGGTGATGAACGTGATTGTCAATGGTGAATGTTTCATAGACTAGGACTCCGCCAGGCTTTAACGCTCCTATGATGGCAGGGAACAGTGGGCGATGAAGATAGAAAAAGACCAGGATCACGTCATAGACGTTCTTCCCGAGGCTTGGTTCATTCGGCGCAGGTTGTTCAAGATCCACGGCCCGTGTGGTGATGGCCGAGGGCGCATCGCCCTGCGCTGATGTGGAGAGGTATGCCAGCGCGCGCTCGTCGTGGTCGACGGCGTCGACCTGAAAACCGTTCGAGGCCAGAAACAGCGAGTGGCGGCCGCGCCCGGCCGCGACGTCGAGGGCCTTGCCCTTGGGCAGCCGGTGCAGCTGCTGCAGAAGAAAATTTGCTGGAGGAGAAGCGGCCTGCCTGACCTTGTGCCCCAATCTTGTTCGGTGGATTGTGATACCGACGGAGCCGGTAACGGAAGTGATCGGTGGATGAAGCTTTCGTATCCAGAGGGTGACCCGTTCGACCGGAAAATCATCGAACAACATGGTCAACAGCCGCTCAGCCATGGCTTCCAGGAGACAGGTTTCTTGGGCTGAGGCGACCTGTACTACACGCGTGACCACGGCGGCATAGTTGATCGTGTGGGATAGGTTGTCCGACAATCCGGCCTGTCCCAGTTCGCAGTGCAATTCAAGGTCGATAGCCATCGGCTGAGGTTTGGCCCGTTCCCCGGGAGTCACTCCGCAATATCCACGGAATTCCAGCCGTTCGATGAAGAGATGATCCAACATGCGGGCATTGTCGAGGATGGGCCTTTAGACTGTCAAGCCAATCGGGCGGTATGATCGTGATGGTCAGGGCCGCGCTTGTCACGAAAAGTAACGCCTCGTATCGAACCAATGTTCGGTATCGTCAATAAGTCGCACAATTCTGTGGTAGTAGTTTCCGGGATCATCCTTCTCGTTGAGGTCTAGTTCCGGTCCGTTGTCAACAGGCTCTCCGTTCATGGCAGCCATCACTTTCACCAGCGGCCGTTTGCTGCCCACCTTGTCGGTCGCCGGCTTGAGGACCACTGCAAATTCTCCGGTAGTGCGTTCCGCCAGCGTATACATTTCGTTGCAACTCCGTTGTCGTTTTATCTGTAACATCAATCAGAAAACCGCAGTAGTGGCTGGCTTTTTCTCAGAGACATCTACGCTGAAGTGGATGGTAGGAGGGACTAAACTGTCGTGCTCCACTTAAGATTTGGACAGGTAGAATAAGTCAGGAGGGATCATGGAAGCGACAATCAAACCGGTCCAGAATGGGCGTGGGCAGAAGCGGCGGTGGCCGGCGGAGCAGAAGCTCGCGGTCTTGCAGGAGTGAAAGAACGGAATCCCCCTGGAGGAGGTCTGCCGGAAGTACAGTGTGAACGCGGCCCAGATGTATCCCTGGAAGCGGAGCCTCGATCAAGAGCTCAAGGAGTCCGGCGAACTGGTACCCAAGAGCCAGGTCCTGGGGCTCCAGAAGCGGGTCGAGGAACTGGAGCGGGTTCTGGGACGAAAGGTGTTGGAAGTGGATCTTTTTAAAAAGTCTACGAGCTCAAGGGGCTCAGATTACCCGAGGGGACAGAAGATGGCTGGTACGGAGCGCAGGCTGTTCGGTCGCGTTTGCGTGCCGGACGTTCAACAAGCCTCGGAGGTGGCTCTACTACTGCCGGCACGAAGGGCAGGTACGGGTGGCCAAACCCAATCGGCGCTGGGCCTCGGATATTATGGCCATTCGGGCCTGGGATGGACAGAAGGGGCGCTTGGCGATCAGGATCGACTGTGCGGACCGGATGGTGCTGGCCTGGCATTTTGCCAAGCGGATCACCGCCGACGACCTAGCCGAGATGTTGCGGGAGGCGGTGTTCTGACGGTTCGGCGAGGCGCGAGACCGAGTGCAGGGCATCAAGTTCCTGAGCGACAACGGGCCGGAATATACCTCGCATCGGTTCCGGCCATTTGTGAGGGCTATGGAATTGCTCCCCTGCCACACACCCCGACGGAGCCCGGAGTCAAACGGTCTGGCCGAGGCGTTCTTCGGCAGCTTCTAGCGGGATTACGTGTACCAGGCCTGCTTGGAGACCTTCGAGACGGTGGAACGGCAGATCCACGGCTGGATCGACCATTACAACCAACAGGCGCCGCACAGTGCGCTGGGGATGCAGTCACCCGCAGCGTTCTAGGCAGACTGGAGAATCAAAAACACGCAACGACCTGTCCAAAATTAGGTGGGGCAGTACAGAGTAGGTATTGAGGTGGACGGTCAATTCTTCGAACAGCTGCTGCGAAAACTTTTGAGCCACGAGGTTGGTTGTCCCATAGGTCCGGGAAGATGCGTCTGACAGATGCGGTTTCCGGATCC
>VGXB01000065.1 GCA_016873515.1 Nitrospira sp. | reverse complement strand
CGCATATTGTTGATTTTCCTGGCCATACGCTATTCGCCATATGCGAGACGCTCTGTTCTTTGTAGAAATAGCGCCAAACCCTCAGAACATCGAGAGTCAAATTCGCGCCGTACATCGGGGCCAAATCTCTGGTCGCAATATTGCCCATGCTGTCGTTGCACGTTTCGAATCACAGGGGGCCGGTGGAAGCAGCCAGGGACCAGGTAAAGTGTTTTGGGCTTTCTTCGAATAGATGGACGAAGATTTCGGGATCCCACATCAAAGCAAACGTGATTTCTCAGGTTGGAATGGGTTCAGCATTGACCGTTCTCCGATATTGGCCAAACGCAATTGCTGGCTGGACGAGGCCAGCGGTATTCCGCACCAAGTGGCCCGCGGCCCCGTTGTCCTGATAGCTGACTCGTCCCACGACCGATGCCCGCAGATTGATATCACCCCCCGTATCGCTACCATAGAGTGTCGGTGAAACTTGTATCTACCGGATGCCGGCGCGCAGAAACCCCTGCTGCTAAATCGTTCCGACGGAAAATCCACTGCCCACACACATCACCTTAGGTTGAAACAGGGTAAACCATCACGTTGCGGACCCATCGATCATCACATCCATCTCTTTCCGGGAATCTACCGAAGAAACCGGAGGGCCGATGGCGGAACTGATGCACAACGTTATTCTGGAAAAATGACTCGGTTCATCGCTGGGCGGGCTGATCTCAGTCGTTAGATTCGTACTCTGGTCTTTCCAGATTCCTTCTCAATGCTGAGTCCAGCTGAATGTGATCAAGTTGAACTCAAGCATGGCTCTACCCGTGGAATCATACTTACCCGCAGTATCATCAAACGGCGTAAACCGATTAAGAGTGACCCCGGTCGTCATCGTGGAATATTGATCAGGGAATGCCGTACTGCCCCAATGGACCGAAGGAACGGGGCTTTCACTCCAGGCCAGAGAAGGAACGAGTTCCACACGGCAGACCTTACCGAGAATTGACAGCCATTGTATTTGCTTCACCTATTGAATCACTCCTTCTCTATTAGGCAGGACTCTAGACCATGCGTTGCCCCTGCGATCACACGACCGATGCCTACTTAAAAACCATCATGCCCCTTCGAACGCGTTTCCTAAGACAGCTGCGGGAACCGTCACGCAGGGGCCGTAGCATTCTACGTCCACGATATCGAGTCGTTCGAAATGAAGGAAGTGCAGCGTGCTACAAATTCCAGGCTGATTCTTATTGGGAGCGCCTCTCTCTCTCGACAGATCTCGTGATCCTATGCTAGTTTACGCCCTCATTTTTCCCTTGTTGAGACCGCTATGTTTAAGAAAATTCTGATCGCCAATCGCGGCGAGATTGCCATGCGGATTATTCGCGCCTGCCGCGAGCTAAACATCAATACGGCCGCCATCTACTCCGAAGTGGATTCAACCGGGATTTATGTCAAGAAAGCCGATGAGTCCTACCTAGTTGGGCCCGGGCCAGTGAAAGGCTTCCTCGATAGCAAACAGATCGTCGGCTTGGCCAAGCGAATCGACGCCGATGCGATCCATCCAGGCTACGGATTTCTCTCTGAAAACGCTGAGTTCGCTGAACTCTGCCATGCCTCTAGCATTACCTTTATCGGCCCTTCGCCTCGCGCGATCACATTGATGGGCAGTAAAGTGCTGGCACGCGAGCTGGCTGAGTCCGTCGGGGTACCGATCGTTCCCGGCACCGCTGGCACCATTACCGACGTAAAAGACGGTTTAGCCTTTGCCAAGACGGCCGGCTACCCAGTGATGATCAAGGCCAGTGCTGGAGGCGGTGGACGAGGCCTACGAGTGGTTCGATCAGATGCAGAACTTCGTGAAAACATGGAAGTTGCGTCGCGAGAGGCACAGGCTTCCTTCGGCGATGGAAGTGTGTTCATCGAGAAATACATCGAACGACCACACCATATCGAATTTCAAATTTTAGGAGATCGTCACGGCCATATTATTCATTTGGGCGAACGAGATTGCTCGATCCAGCGTCGACACCAAAAGCTGATCGAAATTGCCCCCTCGCTGATTTTGACTAAAGAACTCCGTGAAGAGATGGGTAACGCCGCCATCGCCATTGCAAAAGCAGTGAATTACGACAACGCAGGCACCGTGGAGTTTTTGCTCGATCAATCAGGCAAGTTCTACTTCATCGAGATGAACCCGCGCCTCCAGGTTGAACATACGGTCACCGAGCAGATCACGGCCATTGACATCGTGCGGAATCAGATCAAGATCGCCGCAGGGCTGCCGCTCAACGTCCAGCAAAAAGACGTGATGCTGCAAGGCCACGCGATCCAGTGCCGGATCAATGCCGAAGATCCGAAGAACAATTTCACGCCCTGCACCGGCACGATTACGGCCTATCTGTCTCCCGGTGGCATCGGCGTCCGAATCGACGGTGCCGTGTACAAAGACTACACAGTTTCGCCCTACTATGATGCTCTCTTGGCAAAGCTGACCGTGCGAGGTCGGTCGTGGGACGAAACCGTGAACCGCATGCGGCGCTCGCTTGAAGAATACGTCATCCGTGGACTCAAGACGACAATTCCCTTCATGGAAGCCATCATGCAGGAATCGGATTTTCTGGCTGGGCGATTCGACACCTCCTATCTGGACACCCATCCAGATTTGTACGCGTACCAGGAATTCCAACAGCCAGAAGACTTAGCCCTGGCGCTATCCGCGGCCATCGCAGCCTACGAAGGGCTCTAATCGGCCCCTCACAAGCCACGAACAGAGACGACACACCATGGCGACCACACGACGATCTGGGAAGAAGCAGACAGCCAAGGGACGGTCCTCGACGCCGGCCCCCATGACCTCAAAAGTCCGACAGGTCCGAAAGAACCGTGTGGAAGAATTCACAATTCAACCGGCCCCCGGCAAACGGCTACTGATCACCGATGTAGCCCTCCGCGACGGCCACCAGTCGCTGCTTGCCACGCGCATGCGGACCGAAGATATGCTGCCCATCGCGCAGAAGCTCGACGCCGTGGGCTACTGGTCGCTGGAAGTCTGGGGCGGCGCGACGTTCGACACCTGTCTGCGGTTTCTCAAGGAGGATCCCTGGGAGCGCCTCCGTGCCTTACGCGCCGCCATGCCCAATACAAAGCTACAAATGCTGCTGCGGGGGCAAAACCTCGTCGGCTACCGGCACTACGCGGACGATGTGCTGGAGCGTTTCATCGAGCGGTCGGCCTCCAACGGCATCGATGTCTTCCGCATCTTTGACGCGCTCAATGACGTGCGCAACCTTGACCGGGCGGTCCGCGAGGTCAAGGCCTGCGGCAAGCATGCGGAAGCCACCATCAGTTATACGGTCAGCCCGGTCCACAGTATCGACCGGTTTGTGGCCATGGCGAAGAGGCTAGAGGATTTGGGCACCGATACCATCTGTATCAAAGATATGGCCGGACTCTTGGCTCCGCTGGACGCCTACCACCTCGTCCGCCGATTAAAGGCCGCCGTCAAGGCCCCGATCCATTTGCACTCCCATTACACCTCGGGAATGGCCTCAATGTCGTCACTCATGGCCATCCTTGGCGGGCTCGATATGCTCGACACGTCGATCTCTCCCTTGGCCGGTGGCACCTCGCACCCGGCGACGGAAACGCTGGTCGCATCGCTGCAGAATACCCCGTATGATACGGGATTAGACCTGACCTCATTCCTCCCGATTACCGAGCACTTCCGCTCAGTCCGCCGAAAATACCGCCAATTCGAAAGCGACTTTACCGGGGTCGACGCGGAAATTTTGACGTCACAGATTCCGGGCGGCATGCTCTCCAATCTTGCCGCGCAGCTCACCGAGCAGAACGCGCTCGACCGGATGAAAGAAGTCCTGGAGGAAATGCCGCGGGTGCGGAAGGAAATGGGCTACCCACCGCTCGTGACACCGACCAGCCAGATTGTCGGCACCCAGGCAACGCTCAATGTGCTGACCGGAGAGCGCTACAAAGTCATTACCACCGAGACCAAGAACTACTTTCTCGGCCTCTATGGCCGCGCCCCTGGGCCGGTAGACAACGACGTCATGGCCCGCGCCATTGGCAATGAAGAGCCGATCAAGACCAGACCGGCCGACCGGCTTGAGCCAGAACTGGAGGCGCTCAAAAAAGAGCTGCCTGAGTCCGCCTCATCGATCGAAGATCACCTCTCGTTCGCCTTGTTCCCAGCTATCGCGAGAGAGTTTTTCCAAGCCCGCGCCAAAGGTGACTTGGTACTGCCTCTGCTGGAGGCCACCGCGCCCAAGAGACCACCCGCCACCAATGATCTGCACCTGGCGCCGGTTGAATTTAATGTGACCGTTCACGGTGAAACCTATCACGTAAAAGTGTCCGGGTCTGGCCGGAAAATCGACGGGCGCAAGCCCTACTACATCCGCATCAATGACAAACTGGAAGAAGTCTCCCTTGAGCCGATCCAGGAAATACTGACCAGTGTCTCTGAGTTCTCTGGAACAGAAAAGAACGCCAAGCCGAAACGACCACGACCGTCAAAGCCTGGTGATATCGCGCCGCCGATGCCGGGCCGCGTGGTTAAAGTGCTTGTCGCAATAGACGATCAGGTGAAAACCGGCGACCCGCTTCTGATCATCGAAGCGATGAAGATGGAAAGCCGCGTGTCCGCTCCAATCGACGGCACCATCAAAGCTATTCTGGCCGTCGAAGGGGACAATGTGAAAACGGATGAGACCGTCATCCAACTGGAATAGTTCACGCGTCTCGGATCCTCTCCTTCACGCGCCCACTCTCACACGCCACGTGCTGTCGGCATTCTGGCTTCTCTTCCTGTCGATTGCAGCTTGTTCGTCGCCATCGACGATCCCTCTGTACTTTGAATCCTTCGAACGCATTCCCATCAAGACCATCACCGTCCATGACCAGCAAATCGCCTTTCTAGATGTGGGCAAAGGCCCTCCCATCATTCTGATCCACGGCTTTGGAGGATCGATGTGGCACTGGGAATATCAGCAACATGCATTGGCGCAAGACTTCCGGGTCGTGACCCTGGACTTGCCAGGTTCAGGCCTGTCCGACAAACCGAACATCGAATACCGTCCGGACCAACTGTTAGATTTCTTCGTCGGTTTTATGGATGCCCTGCAGATCCCCCAGGCTACATTGGTCGGCAATTCCATGGGAGCCGGCCTCGCGATCGGCATGGCACTGGAACATCCCACACGTGTCTCCAAACTGGTTTTGATTGGAGGGCTGCCGCCACAGATCCTCCTCAAACTCACCAGTCCATCGATAAAACGAGCCCTGGAATCTCGTGCCCCCTCGTGGATCGTTTCATTCGGCAACTGGCTCTTCGGTGGATTCGTAACAGAATCCGTTTTACGGGAACTCGTGCACAATCCGACACTCCTTACCCCTGCCGTGATCGAACGTTCCAATCGCAACCGCCGTCGTCCCGGCCTCCTCGCACCCATCATGGCCGCGAGAGCTGCTCTCCCATTGTGGGAAATAGATTTCGCCAAACGTTTGAATAGTCTCGCGCATTTGACCCTGATTATTTGGGGCGAACAGGATCGCGTCTTCCCCCCATCCGTGGGCGAAGAGCTTCACCGAACAATCTCCGGATCGCAACTGGTCATTATTTCCGCTGCCGGCCACCTGCCACAATGGGAACAGCCGGATCTGGTCAACAACCTCTTGATCGGGTATATTCACTCTCCCACGAACGCCGATCACGCGACGCCATAACGTCGGTGGGCATACTCATTGATTGATGAAAGGAGACCATGATGCAGGCAGCCTCTAAGAGATGGATCGAACTTGGATTGAGTCTTTCGCTTGGGATAGCCGGTTGCACTGGCATGGGGACACCGGTCAGCACCGAATTCCTGTATCAGAATATCGCGGTGGCCAATGGCACTGCCGTTTCGGGAGAGGGCAACAACATACTCTTCAACGGCAACCCGCTGGGACTGTCCGGGACCGCCATTAAGACCGGTGATCCCCTGCGCGATGTCAAGGTGGCGCAGAATGACCTGTCCCTGATCAACATCGCCCAAACGAAAGGGACAGGGAAAGTCCGGATCATCAGCGTGGTTCCGTCGCTTGATACACCGG
>VGXB01000064.1 GCA_016873515.1 Nitrospira sp. | reverse complement strand
CGTTTGCCCGTCTTCACATAATCGACGAAGAAATCCTTGTGATCGATAAGATCCACTGTTTTCAGGCGCCTGAGGTATTCCGGGAACAACCCGGCCATGAACAGGGTGAAATCCCCAATGTGGCGATGCACATCCCCGTTCACGATCCAACGACTGCGCCTCTAGCATCACTTCGGATTCATAGAGCATGTTGACGACCGTATTCACCGGTTGATTCCGGCTGTTCTTAATCTTATGGAGTTGGTCTGTATGGACAAAGTCGATGAGTAAATTCGACAGATAGGTGATCACGTTGTGGTCTGGCCAGCCCAGGTGTTCAGTGAAACTCTTCTCGGTTAAAGCACCGAACAGTCGACGCAAGAGGTGTTGGGAGAGATGTGAGGGGCCATCGTAACCTCTTGTCACGTGAAACGATACCACTGGTCAATTATAGCAGGCTTCCGGCGAATCGCCGATGTGTCCTCCTGCGTTTTCGGTGTCCGTCAGAAAAACTTAACCTGCGCCGATCAGGAGCGGGTCTCACGATTATCCACGACGAATATGACTGGCCCATCGTTCACGAGTAACACGCGCACATGAGCTGCAAATATCCCAGTTTCGACCGGCGTTCCGTACGCCCGCAGATCGTCTGCCAACTGCTCATACAGTCGTTTGGCTCCACCGGGAAGAGCCGCCTCATCAAAGTTGAACCTCCGGCCATAGGCGGTTTGGCCCAATAGCGTGAACTGCGCCACCAGGAACACGGTCCCGCCCACATCTGTCAGCGACCGATTCCTTTTCCCTCGTTCATCGGAAAAATGCGCAACGTTTGAATCGTCTCCGCCAGATATCGCCTATCTGACTACTCAGCACCCTTGACCACTCCAACGAATACCAGAAGTCCTTTTTCAATCGTCTCGACGACGGCACCATCCACCCCCACTGACGCCTGCGTTACACGCTGAAGGATAGCTTTCATGCCAATTCCCAAGAGCGTATGGCAAACGGCCTATAGCTCATGGCGCCGGCCTTCCGGAAATCCGTCTCGTTCGAGCCATACGCCATAAGCTATTCGCTCCTCAGCTTGAACAGCGTCCCCTCAAGCTTCAGTAGTTTGCGCTTCATGGGCAGATCGCATGAAAAACCACCCAGCGATGCATCCTGGGCGACGATCCGATGGCATGGGATCATGACCGGCAACGGATTCGCGCAAACCGCACTGCCGACGGCGCGAGCATAGTGCCGTCCGCCTACACAGGAGGCGATCCATTGATAGGATCGGAGCGTGCCGTACGGAACCCGCAAGAGCACCAGCCACACTCGCCGTTGAAAGGGGGTTCCTAGCCGATTCCAATCGGGCAGAAGATACCCCTTCCTCAAACGGCTCATCTGTCACCGAATGGAAGTTTGATTCAATCACACGTTTCGATCCCTTGGGCAATGCAATGGCATCGATGCCCTTCAAGGTTTCGGAAATACCCATCCATCTCCAGGATCATCTGAATATAACGGCGCGCCCCATCGCACGTCCTATGCTCCTGCTATCCGGCCAAATTCACGACGCACCATTCCCCACACGACATCGAGTTCATCGGATCGCAGCAAGGCATGGACTCCGACGTAACTGCCCACACTTACGGCGATGGCCCCGAAGAGCATCACGGACTTGATGATCCAGTCATTGGGATGCGCCCATACCGCCGCGCTGGCCGCCCACCAACAAGCCATCATCATCGGGATACAGGCGACGGCTACCCGCAACGAGGATCGCCCCACAGTCCCCCATTCGAGGCCGCCCAGCCGTCGATTGAGTACAGCTACGAGTATGCCTCCATTGACCATAGCGGCGAGCGCTGTGGCGAGCGCCAGTCCCGCTGCGCCAAGCGGCCGCATCAGTAATAGCGACAGCAGGATGTTAGCGGCCACCGCCACTGCCGCCGAAATCGCCGGTGTCTTGGTATCTTGCAGTGAATAGAACGCCGCAACAATGATGCGCACTCCCCCAAATGCCCACAAGCCGATGGCATAACACAGAACCACAAACGCCGTCTCCGCCGAATCCTGCGCGGTGAACGTCCCGTGTTCGAAAAAGAGATGCACAATCGGCGTTCTCAACAGAATCAAGCCCACCATTGCCGGCACAATGATGAACAGAATCATGCGCAGGCCGAAACCGAGCGTCGTGCGCAGTTCATCCAGCGCGCCGCGAGCCGCTTGGGAAGACAAGGTGGGCAGAATCGCCATGGCCAACGCGACACCGAAGATTCCCAGTGGAAATTGGATCAGTCGCATGCCGTAAAAGAGATACGTCGGTCCTCCGGAAAAGAACGACCCCAAGACGGTGCTGACCGTCAAATTGACTTGCGTGACGGACAGGCCGAGCAGTGACGGCATCATCAAGAGGCCAATTCGCCGGAGTCCGGGATGGCCAGGCTCCACACGAAATCCAAACAAGAGACCTCGCAACTTCAGACTGGGAAGCTGCATGGCAAACTGCGCCGCCCCTCCGATCACCACACCAACGGCAACCCCGATGATCGGCTCCTGGAACAGCGGGGACACAAATAACGCCCCAACGATAATGAAAATGTTTAAAAATAGCGGTGAAAATGCCGGCGCCGCAAACGCCCGCACGGAGTTGAGAATGCCCATCGCCAGCGCAGCCAGGCTGATGAACAACAGATAGGGGAACATGATACGGGCCAGCAATGTGGTCAGCGCAAGTTTGTCGGGATGCTCATAAAAGCCCGGTGCCAGTAGCTGCACGAGCCACGGCGCCACCACCATGCCGACTATGGTCACAAATGTCACGATCGTCAGCAGGGTCGTAAAGACGGCGCTGGCCAATTCCCAAGTATCCTGCTTGCTGCGGGTCGTTCGGTATTCGGTAAACACTGGGATGAAGGCCGACGACATCGACCCTTCCGCAAACAATTCTCGAAGGAGGCTCGGAAGGCGGAACGCGATGAAGAACGCATCGGCTGCCGGTGTCGCACCGAATAGCCGAGCCAGCACCATGTCACGGACAAACCCCAAAATACGGCTCGAAAACGTGGCGACGCCTATCACCCCGGCCGATTTAACGACCGAATGGATGTCATCGTGTTTGGTCTGCGGAGAGAGGACCGGCGCGCTAAGGTCGGACATGGACGGGATTCTAGCGGAACATTGGCGCGTCGTCTATTGATCGGAGTAGTTCTTAGCCACCTTCAATGGCGGGCAGGCGGAATAATGCCGGGCAAGATGCTCTCGTTGACACTGCATGATGTATTGCATCAAAAACGCCTGACTCTGAGGGGCCATTCTCACAAACCGTGCATGCAACCGGTAGGTACGAATGTGCTGCGCTTCGATGAGATCCACCCGGAGGACTTCGATGGAGGCCTTGAAGAGAGCCTGGTCAGGGAAACGCATCGCGAGTGTGAGGATGTTACGTGGTTCATAGAAGGTATTCACCACGACGCCAATCCCCCGCCACTCAGATTCACGGATTGGGCAAGGAGTTCCCCCTCAGTGTGGTCCGTCTCGGCTTGGAAACACATGGGCAGCATGACCGTGATTCGGTAATAGGCCCGTCGATCGGCAAAAGACGATGGGATATGGGACGATGGGATATCGAAGGACATGAGACCACGCGCATAATCTCGACCAGGCATTCACCCTCCCTCGTGCAAAGGCCCACTGGTAGAGACTGACCGCTGAGCCCAAATCTTGGGCATCGACTCGCTTGACCAGCGACTAGCCCAACAGCCTTACCGGATAGAGCTTTGGTCCACGTGACGGCTTCTGTTGGGCCACCACCGGCGCAGCCATCTCCAATGTTCCATTCAGGCATGCCCCCTCCTCAATCGAAAGAACAAGAGTCTTGAGACTACCTTGAATCACAGCCTTAGCAAGTAGCGCGATGCGTTCCGTAGCTTGAACATCGCCTATAATGGTTCCTTCGCATACCAACGAACCGGCAGAGATCTCGGCCGTGATTACTCCTTCAGGCCCCACTAATAACCCGCTGTCGGCACGGATTTCTCCCTCCAGCGACCCATCGATCCGTAAGGTGCCGGAATAGGTGCGTACGCCTTTGAAGGTCACGCCCATCCCGATAAATGCACTGACAGGCTCACTGGATATCGCCTAGTTTCTGATCGAATCCTGCCCCTCTGGAATCATGCTCTCATCCGCATACACCGTATTCTCCTGCGTCCACATATAAGATCCTCCCTCCTGCCCCTTATTACATTGTGTGTTGATTTTCGCCTTTCGCCATTCTCACATTCCTCTATCGGTTCCGAATGGAATTTATTGAGTGCCATGAACGAGACCCGGCATATATGGGTGCAGATCCGTCTGCCGTGCTATATCATGAGGCAGTACCCTGAAGGTCCTAGCCTCAACAAGGCGTCATGGCTCTGGAACGATCGTCTCATGTGCCGGGTGGATTTCAGGTGCGGCACCGCGTGCTGGGCATCTATCAAGGTAGTGCCATCGACCTTGCCTTCTGGCATCCTTCCTCGAATATGCCGGAATACGGCCTGTGCCGGTTTTCCACAGAAGATACGGCTCAGGCATTTATCGATTTCCTCTGCTCAGCCATGTGTACCGAACCGCTGGATCACAATGATCTGACGGTTGAACCGTATGATCTCACGAAACATGATCAGTTAGTGACGGAGTACCAGCTTCCGTCAGCCTGGGAATCACCCCTCTAGCGGCCAGTAGGCATGGAAACCGGTCTGACCCGGAGCAAGCGGACTGGCAATCGGTGCGGCCACTACCTGAGGCAAAACGGAGGACGTGGCACCTGATCGCAAATGCATGAACGCGAGGAGTCGTTTGTCTTCTTGTGCCTTTCGAAGAAACTTGAGCGCAATGCTACGAGCGCTGACCGACCGAACCATCGCCGCCACTTCAAGAGGGGGTTCGTTTAGGGCGCTACCGATTTCCAGATAAAAGATGTCGTCAACATGCACTTAGGTCTCACTCTGAATGACACAGCCACCCAAATGATAGATCCTTGACTGCGCCTTCGTCCCGCACTTTCTCGCCAGAAAACGACAGGCACAATGGCACAGGAATGTGGAGATGTTCCCGTGGGTCGATCGGGCCGGAATGGTCTTTCCCCATATTCCACGCGAAAAAGCGATGACTGCACTGTTAGCAGTGGAACGGCATCATACCGATCAACCTCGCCGCGTGTTGCCGCGGCGATTGCGGACGAGATCAGAGCATTACACTGTTCCGGCACCTTGGACACGCAACCTGACGGCTCATGATGGTCTTGAGCTTCCACCACGAACAAGCGGGCTTCCACGTTCTCACAATCGAACTATAAAGACCTTTCCCCTACAGTCAAGTTGATTGGCATCCTGCGCGGCAGACGACGAGCCGGCATAGGTATTCAGAGAAGGCGAGGGCTGCTAATAAGACTCAGCCTGCAACGGATCCGGCTCGCCGGACGAACTGGCCTCGACGAGACCGGCACGGAAATATTCCCGGTTGAGCATAGCGATGAATCGCGTGCTGATACGTTTGGGGCAGACCGCTTCACACTCATATTGATTACCGCAGACACCGAATCCTTCTCGGTCCATGGCCTCCATCATCGCAGCGACTCGGCGAGCCCGTTCAGGCTTCCCTTGGGGCACAGTGCTAAGATGAGCGATCTTGGCTGCCACGAACAACGTAGCCGATGCATTTTTACAGGCGGCCACACAGGCTCCGCAGCCGATGCAGGATGCTGCGTCCATGGCGGTCTCGGCCTGCTCCTTGCCGATCAGCAGCACATTGCCGTCGACCGCCCCACCCGTATTGACGGAGATGTACCCGCCTGCCTGCATCAGCCGGTCCAGTGCGCTCCGATCCACGACAAGATCCTTGACGATCGGAAAAGCCCGCGCTCGCCACGGCTCGATCGTAATCATATCCCCACCCGAAAACCGGCGCATATAGAGTTGGCAGGTCGCTATACCGCGTTCTGGGCCATGAGGCACTCCATTGATCACGAGCGAACAACTTCCGCAGATCCCTTCCCCACAATCGTGTTCGAATGCCACCGGTTCTTCCCCCTTGAGAATCAACCGCTGGTTCACCCCGTCAAGCATCTCCAAGAACGACATGTCAGGGCTGACCTCATCCGTCTCATAGGTCACCAACCGTCCC
>VGXB01000063.1 GCA_016873515.1 Nitrospira sp. | reverse complement strand
TGCCAATGACCCCATTAGGAAGCCTGATGTCGTCCCCATGCCCATAGGGAGCCTGGCCCATATGTTGGCCAGCCATGACTGAACCGGTGATGAGAAGGCCCATGATCAATCCTGCCACGATCCGACCGCCCGAGATTCTCATAAGAACACCTCCTGGTAATTACCTAGAGACAAGCAACCCAATGACACATACTGCCACTGTCACTCCTACTAAGGAATCATACCCTCGAACTATTAAGGCGACATTAGAAACCTGTGAAATATTTTTAATGATCGTTTCCCGCTCACAAGATCCAATCGTGGAACTCTTCACCGAAGCATCTCACCCTAATCATCCCCACAAATTCTTCAGCCTTTTGTGTCATCTTTACTATTTGACTATTTGTAATATCGCAGTTGTCGATTCCTACTTAACATGATATCCATTGTTTGTCAATAGATTTATTTGACAAACAATGGACATTCCCAATACAATAGTTCCCGGTGCTTATCGGTTAGCCGCGAATAAGGAGACACTTGCTATGTTGATATACTCAAAAATTTTTCTTGTCCTGTGTGGCTTTGCCACTCTTGGAATTGGGCTCTGTGCCTTCACTGCGTCAGACGGCGATGCAAAGGAGAAACTGTCCAATGAGGCATCAAATTCTGGGCACTCGACAGCGCCGCTCTATGGGTTTCGCCTCCCAGACATCGATGGACATCCTGTCGATCTTAAGACGTTTAAAGGCAAGGTCCTCTTGATTGTCAACACTGCGAGTTTCTGCGGCAACACGCCTCAGTACGAAGGCCTTCAGGAAATGTATGAGCGGTATCGAGAGCGGGGGTTCGAGGTCCTAGCGTTTCCAGCGAATGATTTTGGTCAGCAAGAGCCAGGTACCAATCAAGAAATTAAAGGATTCTGCTATACCAAGTACAGTATCAGTTTTCCTCTATTTTCAAAAATCAGCGTGGTCGGAAAAGAGAAGCACCCGCTCTATCGGTACTTGACTGAACAAAGCGCATTCCCCGGACGCGTGACCTGGAACTTTCAGAAATACCTGGTGGATCGCTCCGGGAATGTCATTGGAAAATATGATCCTGGGATGAACCCCTTGTCGCCCGCTATTCTAGCTGATGTGGAGAGAGCATTGGCGGCAAGCTGAACCCTCGCATCAAAAGGGAATGCCGCATGTGGATGCGCCAGGCACGTACCATAATTGGTCTCAGTCTAGGCCTCTTTCTGTATGACACGCCCGGTGTCAGCCTGACAGCGCCTGATTGGATGCGAATCGGCGGGACTCATAAATACGACCGTTATGTGGATATGACCACCATTGGGGTGTCGGGAGCGAAAGTCACACTCTGGACACTCCGAGACTTTCGTATCGAGCGAGCTATTCCAAGCGGTCCCTACCGATCATTAAAGATCAAACGGCAATACGATTGTGGCCAGAGAAAAAGCCGACCACTCCACATCCAGTACTATCCGCAGGCCTTGGCACAGGGCCGTGTCTTATACGCTGCGCCAGCCACGCATGAGTGGTCCCGCGTGATTCCCGGGAGTGATGACGATGCGGAAATGAAGATCGCCTGCCGTACAGTCCCAGTCTGGATCCCACCTAGATAGCAAAGGGTAATCTGCAACAACTCTTGATGCTGCGGGTGCTGAGTGGTGAGTGGCCGACAGCCTGCACGAGAGGTGAGACGCCATCCAGTTCCTCATCAGTCTCCATAGCGCAGCGAATCAAGATCGGAGAGATGGAAATCTACACCTAATTATGCCGATCACGGCAGTATTCGGAAGGCGGACGAGACGGTCACCATGCCTGATTGGTTCGACTACAAGGTGGTACAGGCGGAAAGGGGCATCTGGCGCTCTCAAAAATCACTGTGCGGGAATACGACTGCAGAATCGCAAAAGTCAACCGGTCAAAACAACACGGTATGCCGATCACATGGGTTCCGGAGCAGCAGGGCGCAGCACTGGAGCCCAAGGCCAAGTCGAAATGCCGGCCTCAGGTACGGCTACTGCCGCACTCATAACAATCGCCTGCGGACGTTAACGTGTTGTTCAAGAATGAGGATGAGGAGATTGCCGTCTGTGGATTATCGGGCAAGTGATCCAACAAATCGAAAGAACACCAACAGTTACAAATCACGACACCGCATAATCAGACAGGATTGACTCAGCAGCCTTACGCCCCGATAACAACGCCCCATCTAGCGTTCCACTTTCCCGGTAATCGCCACAAAGGTACAGATGTTCCGTCATGCGCGGTGAAGCGATATGGCCCCCAGATGGAAGCACACTTATTGGGGGCAGCGCACGGTGAATGCGATCCGTCCGCAAATGATGCCATTCGTCGACTTGCGAGCCGAACCAGGATCGAAGGTACAGCCGTACCGCTCCTGAAACATCCTCATGCGTATCATCCTGTCCAGTAGCCGTCACTGAGATCAAGGCTCGCCCATGCGGCGCATACGAAGGCGCCGCTTCACTCAGGACACAGACGGTCCGGACCATCCCATCGCTTTCCCCATTCAGCATCAACCAGGGTTCACGTTGCGGAGCAACCGGGGCATCGAAATAGAGCGTCATCGAGTCACGAGCTGAGGCGCTTGGGATTTGCTCCCCCCTTAAGCGAGACGCGGTCGCATCATCTGTCGCGATTACCAGGACATCGGCCCTGAGTCGCTCTCCGGAGTCCAGCACCACACTCGATCCCTGAATCTGTTGTACGGCTCGATCCAAACGGATTGTCCCAGGGGGTAACGGAGCTGCCAGCTGTTGGGCGATAGCGCCCATGCCGTCTCGCGGTACGGCGGTTGCTCCTCGGCAGAATGCGGCCCAGACCAGCTCAAAAATCCAGCAGGGCGTTCTCAATGGTGTCTCCAAAAATACGCTACTGAGGAAAGGCTGGAAGAAATGCCTCATCATGGCATCAGAAAAGTCATAGGCCTGCAACACGTCGTGCGTCGGCCTCGCAGGATCACCCATGGTAGCGCAAAGGCGCTGCTGCAAAGCATCCCGTCGCACACGCAACATCCGGAGCTTGTCGGCGAGCGAGCCAATAGGACTGAACACCATCTGAGGAAGATCCTGCGGACGGCGAAAGGGATCGCTCATCACATGAAAGCGACCAGCATGGTGAATAAGCGCGCCGGGATGAAAAGGCATGAGATTCAACGCCTTATAGTTCAGCGTCTTGCGCGCCTCCGGATACCCACTGAGAAAGACCTGAAACCCACGATCAAGTTGAAAACCCTCGACGCGATCCGTTCGGACACGCCCCCCGATACCGTCGGATGCTTCGAGCATTGTGCAAGTAAGACCGGCGTTTGTCAGACGACGCGCACAGGCCAATCCGGCAAGACCGGCACCGATAATGAGCACCTGTGGAGTGGTGTGTTTCATGTCACGGTCACAATGAGACAAGAACCCCTGTCACAATCGGTTATCAATGGCATGTAGCCTCTTGAGATCTTTCACGGAAAAAGGATCCCACAGAGTACCAGTTGATTGTTTTCAGCAGTTGCGCCTTGATTGACCTCATCTTCCACTGCTTCTTCCAATGTCGGCGCGCAGAATTCGATGTGGGCCATAACACCCTACGTACACATTCACATATGGACACTGTGGGACCGCCACCTCGACTTGGCGTAGAGGAGATGGGCGACACTAATGGATCGTTCCAGCGCGCTCTGACTTGGGCCTCGATGTAAGCTCGCTGCGAGCGGGAATTGGAGACCGCCGTGATACGGCTGGCGGGGTAGTCCTTTGCCATCCATAACGTGAGAGATCCCTAGCCGCATCCAAGCTCTAAGATCGTCTGCCCGTTCATCAGGTCCCCATGGAGGCAGGATTCACGCAAGCCGGCGGCTTCTGCTTGGTCTAAGGCCATGGCATCGGCGGGCCAGAAGGCGCTGCTGTATTTCAGCTGATCTCCCGGAGGCGCTGTGTGACCAACTGTCGAATCCCCCATCTGAGCACCACGTCTGGAAACAGTCCCCGTTCGACCAGGTTTAATGCAAAATGAGCGAGATGTTGCACGGGCCTTGCCTCCGCACGTAGGGATACCGCTCCTTAGCTATCGTCATGAAAAGCGTTTCACTTGCTCCGCCAAGGTGTTTGCGACCAGCTCAAGATCGAACGGCCAGGCGTAACGCAGTTCCACGTCAGGATACTGTGGCCGTAACTGATCAAGGATTTCAGGAATTTCAACTTCCGAATGCGACCCACCTGGCGTGAACATCGTTGTCGTGACGGTAATATGAGTCGCCCCCTGCTTGATCAACGTCTCGACCGATTCCTCCAACGTCGGCGCACAAAACTCGTTGTAGGCCACGGCAAAGAGCGCGCCATCGAGTTGAGCTCGAAGGTGCGCCGCTACCGTTTCAAGACCGGCTTGGTAGGGATCCGTTTCGGCCGTTCTCGGCCACCGGCGGATCTTGGCATCCAACTCAAGCTCTTCCACTGATGGCGGAAGTTTTGCGGCACGCCGCTGAGCCTCCAACCGTTTCAGTTTGGTGACCAAGTCCTGGGGGCATTCCTTCGGAATGCCGCCGTGACCGACCAGAATCACTCCTCGTGTGCGTGCTGCCATCCCTCACTCCTCTTGTTGTGACTCGCGTCCGTGTCCCCTCACGTTAGACTCACTGTTGCCTCGAGATATTCTTGCAAATTGGTCTTTCCATAGCGATTTCCTGGGTATACCTTCCGAATGAATTTCGCGACGAGAGCCATCAGTTTCTTGACCGCGGGGGCTTTCTCAGGATCGGTAGCCGGCAACAAACGGACGTGATTGCTTTCTCGTGCAACTTGAGCTGGACAAAGAATGTGCGCGCAGCACCCTTCTCGATCGCCACAGACTCCAGCAGGGTGTCTTTTCCGCTCCAGGACAAATAAAATTCCTGCGTAGGGTGGCCTCACGTTCCTCCCTTACGCATGATTCCGCAACATGAGCTCTTTCGGATGCGGGTTCAGATAGACCTGATCGCGAATGTATCCGACGTCGAGGATCTGGACGTAATGCTTGACCAGCGTGAGAGGGACGATCAAAGGTGTCAGCCCCCGATGATAGTCGTCGATGACGCCCAACAGCTCGGTTTTTTCTTGAGTGGTCAACCGACTCTTGAAGTAGCCCACAATATGCTGCAGCACATTGACGTGCTTCCGCACTGTCGCTTTCATCGTTAGGGCTTTCATGAAGTGCTCACCGTACTTGGATGTCAAATCTTTGAGGCAATAGCGCTCCACTTGTCCAACCAGACGACCCATCGTTTCGTAGTGCTGCTGGCTATGAGCTAACAGCGCATACTTATGGATCGTGTGGAAGCGTATGAGTGCCTGTCGCGTGACTCCGTTCTGTACCAGATCCTGAAACCGGCGATAACAGAATACCCGCTCGATGAAGTTTTCCCGAAGCGATGGATCAGAAAGCCGCCCTTCCTCCTCGACGGGAATCAGCGGAAACTGCTCTATAAAGGCCTTCGCAAAGATTCCGACACCGCTGTGGCTTGGCATTCCCTGTGCGGTGTACACGCGCACCCGTTCAACCCCACAACTGGGGGAACCTCTCTTGAAGACAAACCCTGAGAGGTCCAGGGTGCGGAGTGAGTCGAGTCGTTCGTCGAGCATCGATTCCATCGCCTGGGTGTGATCGTGTTTGGTCGAGATTGTCATGAGCCGGGGACGTTGCGGATTGCCCACCAAGCGCATGGCTTCACGCGGAATGCTCAATCCCGCTTCCACTTCAGGGCAAACCGATACCCATTCGACGTAGGAGCCCAATACATCGGTCAAGAAATGGTCCCGTTTGTGTCCTCCGTCGAAGCGAACTTCATCGCCGAGCAGACATCGACTGATTCCAAGGCGAAGCGGGGAGGTCGTCATTTCATTGCCTCCTGCTTCCCGAGGTTAAGATATTCCTGACGGGCTTGTTGATGATCCACAATCGGGAAAGGATAGTCGACCCCGATTCGGCATCGAGCGAGTTCCTGTTCATCTACAGTCATGAGATACGGCTCATGAATTCTCCTCACCGATACATGGGCCAGCTCCGGAACATAACGGCGAATGTAGGCGCCGTCGGGATCGAACTTCTTGCTCTGAAGCGCAGGATTGAAAATTCGATACCCTCGCATGGCATCCGTGCCGGTCGACGCACACCACTGCCAGTTACCGTTGTTTGCCGCCGTATCCGCATCGATGAGATGCTGCATGAAATACCGCTCGCCGCTCTGCCAGTCGATTCGAAGATCTTTGATTAGAAACGATGCAACAACCATTCGGACACGGTTATGCATCCAGCCCGTTTGATTGAGTTGCCTGATCCCCGCATCGACGATCGGATAGCCGGTCTGTCCATGACACCAGGTCTGAAACAGGGAATCGTGTTCCGGACCCGGGTCACGGGACGGCGGGACGACCACCTTGCGGAATGCTCCCTCTGCAACGTGTGGAAACGAAGCCAAGACTTGCTGAAAGAATTCACGCCAGATTAATTCATCGACCCAGGTCAGGACATCAGGCCGGGACACTCGCCCGCCTTTGGCCAGTACCTTCAACGCTGCGTGAATGGCCATGCGAGGCGACAGGGTTCCGAAACGGAAATGAGGTGAAAGCTTTGCACTCCCATCGACGGCCGGAAGATTTCTGCCTTGCGCGTACGAATGAATCGGCCCTTCAGTGAACCAGCGCAACCTCTTCAGGGCGTTCTCCTCGCCCGGCTCAATCCACGACGCGACTGGATCGTATCCCAGCTCAGTGACTGTGGGTTGAGAACGAGAGAGAGGCAGTGGAGCCGATATTTTGTTCGTAAGGGTGGTTGGGATTGGCTGAACTGTTGGGGCTATTGCATGCCATTGCGTCCACCATCGTGCGCGATACGCGCTGTAGCGCTGGAAGGGTTCGCCGGTGGCACCACGCACCTCATCTGATTCAAACACTACATGATCTTTGAACGTGCGAACGACCACGCCGGCCTTCGCCAGCCGTTGGGTAACTGTGTGGTCCCGTTCAATCGCCCTCGGCTCATAGTCGCGATTCCAGTAGACTGCGTCCGCCTTCCATTCGCGGGTGGCGCGTACGACTTCCTCGACCGGTTCGCCACGTCGCCACTGAAGCGTAAGACCTCGGTCAGCTAATGACGACGCCAGATCATGGAGACATCCAAGCATAAAATTCACACAGGCGGAGCCGAACACACGGGACTGCAACAAGGGCTCGTCGAATACAAAGAGTGGAATCACCTCGCTACATGCTTCACAGGCCGCAATAAGAGCTGGCTGGTCGTGCAATCGAAGATCGCGCCTGAACCAGACAATTCCTCGCATAGGCTCCTCTCTTCCACGAAGTGCTACGGCGCTGGGTTACCATGCGATTCCGCCG
>VGXB01000062.1 GCA_016873515.1 Nitrospira sp. | reverse complement strand
CTCCCGAACGGAGATCGTGAAGCGACTGGGTGGACGACGCAGTTGTCCGCAATGTCAGGCCACCTATCACGCGGAGTTCGCGCCTTCGAAGAATGGGCTGACCTGTGACCGATGTGGCGAAGGCTTGGTGCAGCGAAGTGATGATCAGCGAGAGGCGATCGAAACACGGTTGAAAGTGTATGAGGAGCAAACAGCGCCGCTGATCAGTTATTACGAGACACGGAACATGTTGTCTCATCTGGATAGTGCGGGATCGGTCGACGCAGTGTATCAAAATTTGACGAAGGTATTGGCGCCATATCGTTCGACATGATTATTCTCAAAACACCTGCTGAGATTGAAATCATGGCGGAAGCGTCGAGGGTTGTGGCTGAAGTATTGGAGATCATTCGGAAGGAAGTCCGCTCGGGAGTGAGCACCGACGATCTTGACCGGCTGGCCGAGAAGGAGATTCTGGCAAGAGGAGCGGTACCGGCCTTTAAAGGATACCGAAAATATCCGAAGACGCTCTGTACCTCGGTAAATGAGCAGGTAGTTCATGGTATCCCTTCTGGCCGCAAACTCAAAGCGGGTGACATCATCGGACTGGATTTGGGTGCCATTGTCGGTGGATTTTACGGCGATTCGGCCATGACTGTGGCCGTCGGTCCCGTCGCCGATTCGGTTGAGCATCTGCTTCAAGTGACGGAGGAGGCGCTCGATCTGGGGATCAAGCAAGCGGCGGTGGGCAACCGATTGACGGATATCTCTCATGCGGTGCAACAGCACGTCGAGGCTGCGGGATATTCGATAGTGACGGAGTTCGTCGGACACGGAATTGGCCGGCAGTTGCATGAAGAGCCACAGGTTCCCAATTACGGGAAGGCCGGACAAGGCCCACGGTTACAGAGCGGGATGGTATTAGCTATTGAACCAATGGTAAATATGGGTGGCAGTGAGGTGCGAATTCTTGCAGATCGATGGACGGCAGTCACTGCCGATGGAAGTTGGTCAGCCCATTTCGAACACACGATTGCAATACAGCCGAGCGGCCCAGCCCGTATTCTAAGTCGGCGCTTGGCCAGGACAATCTAAGGGTATCAGGAAAGAGTCCAGGAGTACGTGGCGAAAGAAGATATTATCGAAGTGCAGGGTTCTGTGATGGAAACCTTGCCCAACGCAATGTTTCGGGTGAAGCTCGAAAATAATCATGTGATTTTGGCGCATATTTCAGGGAAAATGCGGATGCATTTTATCCGTATTCTCCCGGGCGACAAGGTCACTGTGGCAATGTCGCCCTATGATCTAACCAGGGGGCGGATTACCTATCGTTTCAAGTAGCGAGGGGTTGGGATTCTATATGAAAGTGAAATCATCGGTCAAGCCAATTTGCGCCAAATGCAAGGTCGTCCGCCGGCGCGGGGTGATTCGCATACTGTGCGATAATCCACGCCATAAGCAGCGGCAGGGATAGATGGGACGTGCAGTGCCGTGAGCGCTGATTCCTGAGGCGGGGCCAATACGAAATGGCCTCGGCGGAGAAGGTCGGCACGCAGCACTCAGTACTGGAGGGAACATGGCTCGTATTGCTGGGGTCGATTTGCCAAGAGGGAAGCGAACAGATATAGGCTTGACCTACATCTATGGAATCGGGCGGGCTGCCGCGAGTAAGATTCTCAAAATCGCGGGTGTCGATGGGGCAACTCGGGTCAAAGATTTAAGCGAAGATAAGATCGTGAAACTGCGCGAAATTCTCGAGCGCTATTATCGAGTCGAAGGAGATCTTCGCAAGGAAGTATCGTTGAATATAAAGCGGCTTATCGATACGGGCACGTATCGAGGATTGCGTCATCGAAAGAGTTTGCCGGTACGTGGACAGAGGTCGAAGACGAATGCCCGGACACGCAAAGGCCGTCGCGCCGGTGTCGGTAGCAAGCCAAAACCGACCGCCGCCAAGGCGGGGTCGAATGTATGACTCGTTGAACAGACATTGAAGGAGTTCGCATGAACGTCAAGAAGGGGAAGAAGAAGGAACGGCGGATCGTGCAAAGCGGCATCGCACATGTCCAAGCATCATTCAACAACACCATTGTGACGATCACCGATATGAGCGGCAATACGGTGGTGTGGGCCAGTGCGGGGAACCAAGGGTTTAAAGGGTCTCGCAAGAGCACTCCATTTGCCGCCCAACGGGCAGGAGAGGCCGCGGCCAGGAAGGCCATGGAAAGTGGGATGCGGCAGATCGATGTCTATGTCAATGGGCCTGGGTCTGGCCGTGAGTCGGCTATCCGCTCCTTACAGGGAGCTGGCCTGCGGATTAATTTGATTCGCGATATCACGCCGATTCCTCATAACGGGTGCCGGCCACCTAAACGCCGGCGTGTGTAGCAGATCGGTGAGCGTGCGGGCAGCGACAGCGCGATGTATAACAAGTGCAGAAGGGTGAAATAACGAGGAGGATGCAGTGGCAAAGTATCGGGGTCCAGTATGCCGGCTCTGTCGGCGAGAAGGCGAAAAGCTGTTTCTGAAAGGAGCTCGCTGCATGACGGAGAAGTGCGCCATCGAGCGGCGGAGCTATCCTCCAGGCCAACACGGGCAGGGACGACAACGGACGTCGGACTATAGCCTCCAATTGCGAGAAAAACAGAAACTACGCCGTATCTACGGGCTGCAAGAACGGCAGTTCCGCGGTGTCTTCGAACGAGCCGAACGGCAATCCGGTGTCACGGGCGATGCGTTGCTACAGTTGCTTGAATGCCGTCTGGATAACGTGGTTTATCGATTAGGATTTGGCATGTCGCGTAAGCAGGCTCGTCAGCTCGTTAGCCATGGCCATTTAACGATGAACGGGAAGAGGATCATGGTCGCCGGGGCGTTTGTGAAGGCCGGAGACATCATAGAAGTGCGTGAACGAAGTCGAAAGTTGGCCACCATCCAAGGAGCATTGGAGGCTGTGGACAGCCGTGGGATCCCGGATTGGCTTGAACTCGATAAGGGGGCATTCAAGGGGATCGTCCGTGCCTTGCCGGCCAAGGACCAGATCACCTTACCAGTCAACGAGCAAATGGTTGTGGAATTGTATTCACGGTAGCCGTTGTTGCGATGGAGCGTGGTAGCCCTTGGCGCGCAGCGCTCTATTTAATCGACGGATAAGTCACCCGAAGGTAACGGAGGGGGAGTTATGATCAAAACGATGAAGGACTTTCAAGTCCCGATGCGGGTGGAAGTCGACAAAGAAGCGAATTCCCCGACATTCGGTCGGTTCACCACGGAGGCGTTCGAGCGGGGATTTGGCACGACGATCGGTAATGCGCTCCGCCGGGTGCTGTTGTCATCCCTTACAGGAGCCGCCGTCACCACGGTGAAGATCGAGGGCGTGGTGCACGAGTTTTCGACGATCGCCGGGATTACCGAAGATGTGACGGCGATCATTTTGAACATTAAAAGCCTGCGTCTCGCGCTCCATACCGATAAACCCAAAACGATCAGGCTGAAGAAAAAAGGCCCTGGAGTAGCGAAGGGGTCCGACATCGTTCACGACGCGGATGTCGCCATCCTCACGCCGGATCTCCACATCGCGACGTTGGACAAAGACGCGACGCTCGATATCGAAATGACAGTCAAACAGGGCCGAGGGTACGTGCCGGCTGAACGTAACAAAGAGGAAGGGCTGCCGATTGGGGTCATCGCGATTGATTCGATTTTCTCGCCAATCAAGCGGGTCAACTTCAAAGCGGAAAATACCCGCGTCGGTCGAATAACCGACTATGACAAGCTGACGATGGAAGTGTGGACTGATGCCACGATCAGTCCGCGCGATGCATTGTCGAAGGCGGCCGACATTTTGCGAGAACACCTGGATATCTTCATTGATCCAAAAGAACGTACCGCAGGAATGGCTGATGCAAGGATTGAGAAATCTCAGCATGAAGAGAACAAGCACCTCTCCCGCAGTGTCAATGAGCTGGAATTGTCTGTTCGCGCAGCTAATTGCTTGAAGAATGCCAACATTAAGACCATTGCCGATTTGGTGCAGAAAACCGAGGGCGAGATGCTGCGGACGAAGAACTTTGGGAGGAAGTCCCTTAATGAAATCAAAGAAATTTTGAACGAAATGGGGCTTTCGCTCGGTGCCCAGGTTGAGGCGGAATCGTCGTACAATGGGAGCTCGAAGTCCGAGTAACTTTTGAACCAAGGGGAACACCGTGCGACACAGGAAAAAAGGACGACAACTCGGGAGACAGACCAAGCACCGCTGGGCGCTCTTTCGCAGCCTCGTGACGTCGCTGCTGGATCATGAGCGGATTGAGACCACGGAAGCCAAGGCCAAGGAAATCCGCGGGTTCACCGAACGCATGATCACTCTGGGAAAAGAGGGCACGCTGCCGGCGCGTCGGCGCGCACTCGGGTTCTTGCGCAGCAAGACCGTTGTGTCCAAACTATTCAGCGACGTAGCCGGGCGTTTCAAAGATCGCCTCGGGGGGTATACCAGGATCGTCAAGACGCGCCGGCGGATTGGAGATGGGGGAGAAATGGTAGCCATTGAGTTGGTCTCTCGTTCAGAGGTGGCTACCTCGAAGAAGTCAGCTGCAGCACCCGCTCAAGGGCCAGCTTCCGGGTCCGACAAATCAGCCTAGCGCGATCTGAGTGAATTTTTCGGCGATAATCCGGACGGCCTCTCCGTGGCAACACGTGGAGGCCGTTCTGCTTTCTAGGTCTCGCGAAGACATTTACTTGCCTCTGCATGCATGCTACGATTGTGCCAGTTCTATTTCGGTTGGATGGAAAGTGTGGTAGCCGAATGTGGGAGCGTGTTGCACGGGGCACACTTCTTGCCTTGAGTGCAGTATTGGCAGTTTTTTTGTCTTACCTCCTCTACACTAACACCGGATCAGCCCCTCGCACTCAATCCGTTGCTCCTGGAGCGATCGAGCAGGCGGATGCCAAAATCTCCAATTTTACCTTTACGCAGTTTAAGGGTAATGCGATTCAATGGTACGTGCAGGCCAGAGAGGCACGGGTCTTCGAACGGGAAAAACGAGCCTTACTCACTGGGGTAGATATCACCTTTTACGGGGAACAGGGAAAAGAGATGATGGTATCTGGGGAAGAAGGAACCCTCGATATTGCGACGAAGGATCTCATGCTGGCCAATCAGAGCGATCCGATGGTCGTTGAGACTCAAAGCGGGTACACGATCTACACAAACCATGTGGCCTGGAAAGATGCGACGAAAGAGCTTCACACCAATGATGCGGTCCGAATTGTCGGCCATGGTGTCACAGTCACGGGACGAGGGTTGCTGGGGAGAGTGGACTCAGAAGAGTTTCAGATCTTAGAGGATGTGCATGTGGATTTTCTTCCTGCTTCTTAACGTCATTCTGGCGGCAAGTGCAGCCGATGCATATGCGGTGGAACCAGGGTTTCTTTCCAAGACGGAAGAAACTGCTCCCATTCCCACCACGATCACAGCAGAGAAAGTTACCGTACGCAAACAGGATAGTCAGGCGGTCTTTGAAGGTACCGTCGTCCTTGCGAGGGGGCCACTTCTCGTACGCTCGGATAAAATGGTCGTCTTATTTCATGCCAAAGGGCAAGCCACTGGGGCTGTACCGAAGAGCTCAGGTAAGGGCACAGGCGGAGCAACAACTCAAAGGCGCTCCACAGCCAAGGGGCAGGAGTTGTCGCCGGGATTGTCCAACCACTCCGTGAACCAAGTCGAAGCGATCGATCATGTCCAGATTCAACATGCCGGGGGTCATGCGACATGCCAAAAGGCTGTATATTTCAGCGACGGAGATAAGATCGTTCTGACGGGAAATCCAGTCGCTTGGGAGAAGGGGACGCGCGTGAGCGGCAAGCAGATCACGATCTATCTCACGGAGGAGCGAAGTGTCGTGGAGGGTGATTCTCGTGTCCATATCGAGGGAGAAAGCCAGGGTGCGCCATGAGTCTGGAGTTTCATTCGGGAATGGACCCGATTGCCGACGTGACGGCTGTCAAGCGCACGGAATGTCTCAGTGCGAGCGGACTCGTCAAAAGTTTTCGCGGTCGCAAAGTTGTCAGGGGTGTTGCCATTGAGGTTCGGGCAGGTGAGGTGGTGGGCCTGTTGGGTCCGAACGGAGCAGGGAAGACCACGATTTTCGACATGATGGTTGGCCTGTGCCAACCGGATGAGGGGCACATTACTTTCAATGGCGAAGCTGTTACGAACCTGCCGATGTACCAGCGGGCGCGACGGGGGATTGGTTATTTGCCGCAAGAGTCGTCGGTATTCCGACGACTGTCAGTCGAGCATAATGTCTTGGCGGTTCTTGAAATGCTGGGGTATGCTCGCGAAGAACGGGTTCAGAGGGTAGAAGCGTTGTTGAAAGAACTAGATCTTTCTCATATCAAGACAAGTATGGCCTACGCACTTTCAGGTGGCGAACGACGCCGTTTGGAGATCACTCGAGCATTGGCGACAACCCCGTTGTTCATGCTCCTGGACGAGCCGTTTGCGGGGATTGATCCGATTGCCGTGGCAGATATTCAACAGATTATCACGCGATTAAGAGGCAAGGGCATCGGCATTCTTATTACCGATCACAATGTGCAAGAGACACTTTCCATTGTGGACCGCGCCTATATCATTAACGAAGGGTCGATTCTAGAATCGGGGCCTCCTGACGTCATCGTCAAGAGTGAGACCGCTCGGGCAGTCTATCTCGGAGAAGGGTTCAAGTTATAGCTGAATAGGACCTTTATCGTGAAATTACGTCTGGATCTCAGGTTGAGCCAAAAACTCAACCTGACACCGCAATTGCAACAAGCGATCAAGCTGTTGCAGCTCTCGCGTCTCGAATTGCAGCAGAGTCTGTCGCAATATCTGATGGAAAATCCGCTTTTGGATGAACTGCAAGCGGAAGTCGAAGAAGAAGAGACAGGTCAGGCCGAAGACAAGACTGAGGAAGCACCGGTTGCCACCGGCCAAGACCAGCCAGAAGAGGGAGGAACACCGGAAGAACAGGGATTGCCCGAAGAATTCACTGCATCCGGGTGGGAGGAGTATTTCAGGAGTGACCGGCGAGCTGGTGCCTCCGAATATCCCTCGTCGAGTCAAGGCGAATTTCCTTCCTATGAGCAAACCGTGACGACGCCGACCTCCCTGGAAGAGCATCTCCTTTGGCAGCTGTCTTTGTCAGGATTGCCCGACCGAGCAAAAACCCTTGGCCGATTGATCATCGGCAATCTTGAAGATGATGGATATCTGCGAATACCGTTGTCTGAAGTGATAGCGGGAACCGACTTCACGGAAGTTACTGCTGAGTCGGTATTGCGAGAAATTCATACGTTTGATCCTATCGGTGTAGGGGCTAGGGATCTCTCCGAATGTCTCTTGCTGCAACTCGGGTACTTGGATCCCAATCTGATTGGATCGTTAGGCACCAGGCCCTGCGGGCTGAAGGGATCGGTTGTGGAGGGCGTAATTCTTCATCATTTGAAGGATCTGGAAAAGAAACAATACTCCAAGATTTCCAAGGCGTTGAATGTGACGGTGGAAGAAGTGTTTCAAGCCACCAAAATTATCGAGAATTTGGAGCCGAAGCCGGGCCGGTCATTCACGAATACCCAGAATTATGTCATTGTTCCCGATGTGTTTGTGGTGAAGAAAGAAGGGGAGTGGGTCGTGCTGCTAAATGACGAAGATCT
>VGXB01000061.1 GCA_016873515.1 Nitrospira sp. | reverse complement strand
CTCCTCTAAAGACAAGTAATTCGTATCTCGTGAGGGGTTGTTTCTTTCTCATCGGATCTTAGGACGTTTCACGCGATACGCGAAAGCACTCTCCTCTCTTTCCATCTCCACATCTGAATAGGTATGATAGGGCCATGTCCGACACGATCATGACGGTTGCGCAATTGATCCCTATCCTTGACCACGCGCGCAGGCAGAAAAAACGGATTGTCTTCACCAACGGATGCTTCGACCTGATGCATATCGGCCACACCCGTTATCTACAGGCGGCCAGAGCCCTCGGCGATCTGTTGGTCATCGGCGTCAACAGCGATGCATCGGTCCGGAGCTTAAACAAGGGAGCAGACCGACCGATTGTACCGGAAGCCCAGCGGGTCGAAGTGCTGGCAGCGTTGGGATGCGTAGACTATGTCGTGCTCTTCTCGGAACCTGATCCCGGCACATTGATTGCCGCCCTCCAGCCTGATGTGTTGGTAAAGGGTGGAGACTGGGCACTCGACAAGATCGTGGGCCGCGAAACGGTCGAAGCCCGTGGTGGTGCCGTCATCACCATCCCGTTGGTTCCGGGCCTGTCCACCACGTCGCTTCTCCAACGTATTCGATCTACCATGTGATGCGTGTCTGACATCGGCACCGACTCCACAACATGGCTTGTCTCACTCACTTTGGCCCTAAATCGGGATGATGCCCGCGCGTGCCTGACAGGCTTACACGGTTCTACGGCCGCATGCGCACTGACCCTGTTGGCCCAGACCCAGACCCATACCCATGGCGGAACACGCCCGTGGGTCGTTTTGACCGCCACCGATAAGTCGGCCGAACGGATCTTCAACGATTTATGGTTCTTTCATGATCTCATGGGCCTCCCGGCCGAGTGCTTAGCCCTGTTTCCCGAATGGGAAACATTGCCGTATGAAGCCACGGCGCCACATGTCGGACTGATCGCACGCCGGATGACCACACTGCACCGCTTGCGTACCGGCTCGGTCACCGTGCTCGTGACGTCCATTACCGCCGCCATGCACCGCCTCATTCCGCGCTCTACGTTCGAACAAGCCATCCTCCGATTCAAGACTGGACATGCCTGTGATCGAGAGCCGTTTCTGTCTGGACTACTCCGATTGGGATACCGACGCGTGTCGGTCGTGGAAATTCCTGGTGAATTCAGCGTCCGCGGCGGTATTGTCGATGTGTTCTCCACTGCCTATACCGATCCAGTGCGAATAGAATTTCTGGGCGATCAGGTTGAATCGATCCGCTTGTTTGATCCCACCACGCAGATATCGATCAAGAAGTTGAGCGACGGCTTGGTCCTGCCGGCGCGAGAATTTCTCCGCTCTCCTGATGCCAAGGACGCATTGACGTCGATCCCTCCGGACGCCGAGTGGCACAGCCCGGACCTCTATCCCCGAATGGATACGCTGCTCGATTATCTGAACGCCCCTCCCTATCTGGCGCTCGACCAGCCGAAGCTGTTGAAAACCGCGTGTGAGATCGCATGGGAGAAGATCGACGACGGTTATTTGCGCCATGCCGATCGTGACGCCGCTCAATCCTATCCGTCGCCAGAACAGCTGTTCTTGAAATGGCCTGACCTGGAACAGCACACCACGGCGTGGCCGACCTTGGCTCTGGAGTCGTTGACGGCACCGGATGCCTCATGGACACCCGTAACAGCGTTCTCCGGACAGACGCCGGCGAGCATCGGTCTGGGCATCAGAGGCACCCCCTTTAGCGACACGCTCGGCCTGTTGAAACGGCTCAGAGAAGAACATCGTGTGGTTCTCGTCGCCAGGAGTCGAGGCCAGGTCGATCGCCTGCTGGCCCTCCTCCGTGAGCACGATTTGCCGGCGGACGAATGGACCGCCTCCGCCTGGTTACGCCGAGGTGCAGGGAAGCCCCCCCTCTACGTAGTCCACGGTGATCTGTCTGCGGGATTCCTCTCCGGGGACCTCCGCCTCGCGCTCCTGACGGAGGAAGAGTTGTTCGCCAAAGGCACGCGCCACAAGCCACAGTCAAAGACCAAAACAGCCACGTTCTTGTCCTCCTTGGAAAATCTCAGTGTGGGTGACTATGTGGTTCACGTCCAGCACGGCATTGCCAAGTACCGTGGTCTCAAACGTTTGGCCGTGCAGGACTTCGAGAGTGATTATTTGATCCTGGAATTCGTCGGCAAAGATACACTCTACGTTCCCCTCGATCGGTTAAATCAGATCCAGCGATACAGCGGAGCCGACGATCACATTCCTCGGCTGGATCGTCTCGGCGGCACTACCTGGGCTAAAACGACAGCGCGGATTAAAAAGGACATCGAGGAGATGGCACAGGAGCTGATCGAGCTCTACGCCAATCGTGAACTGGTGCAGCGGAACGCGTACGGCACGGGTGGCACGCTTTACCACGAGTTCGAAGCGGCGTTTGAATACGAGGAGACACCTGACCAGCTCACAGCCATTGGAGACATCATCCGTGATATGGAATCCTCCAAACCGATGGACCGGCTCGTGTGCGGCGATGTCGGATACGGCAAAACAGAAGTGGCCATGCGCGCCGCGTTCAAAGCTGTGGAACATGGCCGCCAAGTCGCCGTGCTGGTGCCGACCACGCTGCTGGCCCACCAGCATTACGATAACTTCGCGGAGCGCTTCGCCCCATTTCCAACTCGCGTTGCCCTCCTCTCACGGTTCCAATCTCCCAGAGAGATCAAAGTGATCCTCAAGGATGTCGCCAGCGGCGTCATCGATATCGTGATCGGCACGCACCGGCTCCTCCAGAAAGACGTCACGTTCCCGAATCTCGGCCTCGTCATCATTGACGAAGAACAATGGTTCGGCGTGAAACACAAGGAGAGACTCAAACAGCTCCGCACCCAAATCGATGTGCTGACCCTCACCGCCACACCAATTCCGCGCACTCTACAAATGGCCATGTCGAGCGTCCGCGATCTCTCGATCATCGATACGCCGCCGGCCGGCCGCTTGGCGATCAAGACAGAAGTCGTCCGCTCCAGCGACAAAACGGTACGGGACGCGATTCTGCGCGAGCTGGGGCGTGACGGACAAGCCTACTTCGTGCACAACCGGGTCGAAACGATGGAACGCATCGGAGCCTGGCTGCGCCAGCTGGTTCCGGAAGCCCGCATAGTGATGGCCCACGGTCAAATGGACGCCAAACCGTTGGAAGCCGTCATGCTGAAATTCGTGAAGCACGAAGCGGACGTCTTGATTGCCTCGGCCATCATCCAATCTGGTCTCGACGTACCCAACGCCAACACGATCATCGTGAACCGGGCCGACATGTTTGGCCTCGCACAACTCTACCAATTGCGCGGGCGAGTCGGGCGCGGAGGTAGCCAAGCCTTCGCATATTTCTTGATCCCCGACGAAGGCACGCTCACAGGCGACGCGCAAAAACGACTGATCGCAATTCAACAATTCACTGAATTGGGGTCGGGATTCCGCATCGCCGCCGCTGATCTGGAAATCCGCGGAGCCGGCAATCTCCTTGGCAAACAGCAATCCGGCCACATTGCTGTCATCGGCTTGGACCTCTACATGCAGATGGTTGAGCAAGCCGTCCAGCGATTGAAAGGCCACGTCGTGGAAGAAGATCCGGACCCCACGCTGCAATTCCCCGTGTCGGCCTTCATTCCCGACGACTTCGTGACTGACCCACACCAACGATTATCGCTGTACAAACGGCTCACGGCGTGCGGCAAAGTCGGCGAACTAGCCCTGCTGCACGGAGAAATTCAGGACCGCTACGGGCATCCGCCTGAGCCGGTGGAACGACTGCTGGAGATCATGCAGCTCCGGATGCACGCCAAACGGCTCCACCTTGCCTCCATCGACGTGCATGACCACTCCGCCACTCTCGCGCTCAATCCCAAGGCCACCATGCCGGACCACGTTGTCCACCGCTTGATGGACCAGTTTCAGAAGCGGTTGCGGTTCCTGAGTCCGCTGTCATTCGAGATCCGCATGCCAACGGAGGACTGGTCCGCGATCTTCTCGGAACTTAATTCAACCTTACAAAGCCTCGATCTCTGTGATACCAATGCAACCGAGCAGGATGCAGCCAGGCGGTGACCGCGCCTGGCCAAGACCAGTGCACATGACGTTATTCGCGCTTCCGATACCGATCGTACTCCCTTCAGTCCTTTTTCCTCGCCCATTCCCTTGCCGGACTATTGGGCCTGGCCCTCTCCGGCTACCCCGCCCAGCAAGAGGACGAACCTATCGTGGCCCTGGTGAATGGACGAGCCATCACAAAAGCCAAATTCGAGCTCCACTGGGAAAAACTGGCCGATGCGACCAGAACCTGCCACGAAAAGACCGGTGGGAAACGGCAGTTTCTCGATGAACTCATCACACGAGAACTGCCGATGCAGGAAGCTCGTCGCCAGGGGACTGGATCAGATCGATACGATTCGCAGTAAGACCCAGCGTTACAAGGAACAATTGATCCTCAATGACCTGCTGAAGGACAAACTCCAGCCCAAAGTGAAAGTCACGAAGGCCGAGCTCGATACCTACCATGAGAGCCATGCGAACGAACTCCTGGATCCCTTGAAAGTGCAGGTCTCGCTGATGCTACTGCCGAATTTTCCGGCGGCCAAAGACCTCGAGACGCAGGTCAATCGTGGCGGCAGCTTTGCGGCGGTAGCTAACCGCTACTCGGTCGATGAAAAAACGAAAGCGAAGGGTGGTGATCTCGGCCCCTATCGGAAAGGCCTGGTGCTCCCGGAAGTTGATGCCGTGGTTCACTCCCTCAAACCGGGTCTGATCAGCGCCCCGATCAAGACGGAGCAGGGCTATTACCTAGTCATGACTACCCCATTCGACAAGGAGATTATCGAAGCCAATCTGGCCATCCAGGAGCGGATCCGGCAAGAATTGTTGGCCGACAAGTGCCAGAAACGATTTGAAGAAGTGATCGCGGATATCCGGGCAAGTGCGACCATCCGTCTCTCCGGTGCTTCCCGATCGATCACCAACGAAACTGGCAAAAATACCCCCCCCCTTTTACTCGCTCATTTCGTGTAGAATGTTCACGTTCTGTTTTCCTTCACTCGTAAGCAGGAGCTGAAATCCGTGTGGTCTGTTTCGCGTAAACCATGTCTGTCCCTCCGGCCCACTGCTGCGACATGGCTCCTTTGTCTCCTGACCTTGCCACCGGCGCTTGCAGCCGCTCATCTCGACGACCGCATTGTTGCCGTCGTGAATTCGGATCTGATCATGTTGTCTGACTTGAAGCGCGAAATGGCGTCACAACACGAACGCATCGCGCGGCAACACCACGGCGATGACCTCGCCCAGCAGGTGAAACTCGCCGAGTACATGACGATTACTAAGATGGTCGAGCAGAAATTGCAGCTCCAGGAAGCCAAGGCGAAAAAAATTGAGGTATCGGATCAAGAAGTGCGCCAAGCGTTGGAGCGAATGAAACAACAGGGAATCGGCCCCGACCCTTCAAATCCCCTAAATACCCGAACGGTCAGGGACCAGCTTTTGCTGTTGAGAGTAGTGGCCCAAGAAGTACGCGGCAACGTGATGGTCGGCAACTCCGAGATGAAACGGTATTATGACGGGCACCGTGACCGCTTCGCGCTGCCGGAGGAATATCTCCTAAGCCAGATCTTTGTGCAACGCCACTCTCCCGAAAACACCGCCGATGCATTGACCAAAGTACGCCAAGCGATGAATGAATTGAAACGTGGAGAAAAGTTTGAAGATGTCGCGCTGCAATATTCAGAAACGCCGAATGCCATACAAGGTGGGCGGCTTGGACTCGTGCGGCAAGGCGAACTGTTGCCGGCCATCGAGCGGGCCATTGCTCCTCTCGTACCAGGTGGCATCTCGGACATCATCGAAAGCAACGATGGCTTTCACATCATTCGCGTGGAACACAAAGAGCCCAAAGAATTTCGCTCCTTTGAGCAAGTCCAGTACGAAATCCAGCGTTTGGTCTTTGAGCAGAAAAACGAGGATATGTTTCAGTCCTGGCTAACCAACCTGAAGAATAAGGCCTACATCGACATTAAGTTTTAGTCCAATCCTTGAAAATACCCCATACTCGATCACGTCCCTCTGCCGTCACCGACGAATAGGGAATCAGCATCTCTCCTTCCGATATCCCTAAATTCAAGTGGATGTTCCGAAGCCCACGCACCCGTTCACTGGGTTTGAGTTTGTCCGCCTTGGTGGCTACGATGAGGGGATTGTGCCCGATCGACCGGAGCCAGGCGAGGGTGTGTCGATCCTGCTCGGTCACGACCCGGCTCTCAACCAGCAGTACCACGCCGAGGAGCGGCCCTCGATCGGCCAGATAGGCCTCAAGCAAGGGCGCCCATTGCGCACGAGTGTCTCGAGACACCTTGGCGAACCCATAGCCCGGAAGATCCACCAGGTAGAACATCGACAAGTCGGGATCGGATGTCGACACCTGAAAGAGATTGACCGCCCGTGTTTTCCCCGGGGTCCGACTGATCTTGGCCAGATCTCGCCGATGAAGCAGCGAGTTAATCAAGGACGACTTGCCTACGTTGGATCGTCCGACGACGGCGATTTCCGCAAGATCGCCGGGAGGAAATTGTTCTGGGGTGAGGCAACTTCTGATAAACTCAGCCGAGACAATTTTCATTTTGTCATGCACACACGACACGCTCAACTAGAGGGAACACATCCGATCACATTCAACTCGTTGTGCGCCGTTACACATACGTGCCCTTCATGTCCAAGTCAACCCACCACCGCCTAATCGCCCATGTCATTTTCTGGAGCACGCTGCTCGTTGGCGTCCCGGTCGGCATCCTGGCATTTGCCTGGTTACTGACCATTCCGGATGTCCAATCCCTCGCACGACAGAATCCGACATCGACAGCACTGATCGACCACCGTCTGACCATGGCATCCAAGCAAGGACATCCCCCGTCAAAACGCTGGACATGGATTCCTCTGACACGCATCTCGCTGCATTTGCAACGCGCCGTCATCGCAGCGGAAGACGCGTCGTTTTTCAGTCACGAAGGATTTGATTGGCAAGGCATCAAAGATGCCGCGATTGAAAACCTCGAATCGGGAGAGATGAAACGTGGAGGCAGTACCATCACCCAGCAGCTGGCGAAGAATCTCTACCTCTCCTCCAAACGCTCACTCCTGCGCAAGGCCCGTGAGGCTTTGATCACTCGATCGCTTGAACATCATCTCACCAAGGGGCGGATCTTGGAGCTCTATTTGAACGTGGCGGAGTGGGGCAACGGAGTCTATGGCGCGGAAGCAGCCGCTCGCCATCATTTCGGCAAACCCGCCACCGAGCTCACCCAGGATGAAGCGGCCTGGCTGGCGGCCATACTTCCTTCCCCGCTTCGATACGATCCTCTCAGAAAAACCGCCTTCCTCACACGGCGGCACCAACGCATTCTGCGGTGGCTCCACAAAGTTCCAACCAGCTCACAGACGTTGACAGAATAGAAATTTCGATGCGATTTAACCCAATGAGGCGACCGGTCAGACATCGCCGGTGTCGCCTACTTGGCCGTACTCCCGCTCGCCAAAGATGGCGGACTCATGGGTGTAATGTTTGAATTCGAGGAGATTATGTGAGGGATCTTCCAGGAAGAATGTCCGATGTTCGATACGCGTGCCTGGAAATCGTACCCGCGGTTGTTGATAGAAGGTCAATTCTTTGGCCTTCGCTCTGTCAGCCAACAACTGCCAGTCCTCCTGCGATAGAAACACGAGCCCAAAGTGACGTGGATAGATGCCCTTCTGTGGTAACGGTTCCTCGGTAACCATATGACCGACGAGATGATGACCTGCCAAACCAAGCGTGATCGCCTGTTTTGACCTTCGACCAACCGTACAACCCAGGCCCTCAATATAGAACCGCTCGGCCGCCTCCAGATCATGCACGGGGAACGCCAGATGGAATAGGTTATTGTTCATTGGAATTGCTCACCAACCGTCGGCACTCCCTTTCCGTTTCACCATTCGGCCGCCATGC
>VGXB01000060.1 GCA_016873515.1 Nitrospira sp. | reverse complement strand
GCCTGCATCGCGTCCTGCACAGCGGCCCTCGTCCGTTCGAGCCGTTTGGCCAGCAGATCGGCTACCGAGGGAACGGGGGCCACGGTCACCTTCGCTTTGGTGATTTGTTCGATGCTGCGCAGTAATCGCTCCTCGCGCGGATCGAGAATCGTGATGGCCGCGCCTTCGCGTCCGGCCCGGCCGGTTCGCCCAATGCGATGGACATAGACCTCCGCCGACGAGGGCAACTCAAAATTGATCACGTGGGACACGCTGGGGATGTCCAGCCCACGGGCGGCCACGTCGGTGGCGACGAGCAGTTCAGTCTGTCCGGTACGGAAGGCCTGCATGACGCGATCGCGTTGGGGCTGGCTCATGCCGCCGTGAATCGCCTCGGCCCGATGCCCTCGGCTGTTGAGCATAGCTGTGACCTCGTCGACTTCCACGCGTGTGCGGCAAAACACCAGAGCGGATTTCGATCCGGCCATGTCCAAGACGCGGGCCAAGGTCGCGCTGCGGTAAGGTTTGGTGACGACGTAGGCTGTCTGCTGGACGCGCGGGGCGGTCCCGGCTTTGACCGGCTCTTTGGCAATGGCGATTTCAATCGGCTGTTTGAGATGCCGATGGGCGATCGACTTGATACGCGGCGGCATGGTCGCGGAAAAGAGGGCCGTTTGTTTCGTCGCCGGCGTCTGTTCGAGAATCGCGTCGAGATCGTCGGCGAATCCCATATCGAGCATCTCGTCAGCCTCGTCCAGCACGACGACCTGCACCTGCGCCAGCTTCAGGGTCTGGCGGCGAATATGATCGAGGGCGCGGCCCGGCGTGGCCACGACGACATCGACCCCGCGTCTGAGCGCCTGGAACTGGGGCCCGATGGCTTGACCTCCATACACGGCCAAGACACTCGTGCGGAGTTCCTTCCCATATCGCTGCACCGCCTCGCTGACTTGGATGGCCAACTCGCGGGTCGGGACAAGAATCAAGGCCGCGGGACGCACCTTCGCACCCTGTGCGATGCGTTGCAGCAGGGGCAACGTGAAGGCCGCGGTTTTACCGGTGCCGGTCGCCGCCTGGCCTAAGACATCTTTTCCGGCCAGCAACGGCGGGATTGCTTCTCGCTGAATCGGCGTCGGCTCTTCATAGCCCAGTTGATCCAAGGTCGCGAGCAGTCTTGCTTCCAGACCTAGCGAAGCAAAGCCGGGAGAAAAACCATGCGCGGAGGGAACGGCTGACGATGGGGGCACTTCAGATTTCATAGGTGGTAGTAAGCCCTGTTGTGATTCGTCTTCCCGGCAACCGATTGCCGGTCCGGATGAGGAATAGACCGCATTCTACGTGTTTGAGGTAGCCTGGGTCTATCCCACCGTGTGTGATGGAGTTTCGCAACTTTTCAGCGGTGGTTTCCTGTGCAAGCGAGTCGAGATCCGGTTCCTGATTTCTGGTCCCACCCTTGCTTTCTCCCTCATCCCATATGCTGAGAGGGGTAAAACTGTGGCACAATGCAGCAGATGGATTGGTCTGCCGTAGCAATTTGGGGCAACGCATCGCTGGAGAATGCTTATGACTGAAGAATGGGGCGCGATTCTCGTGGTCGACGACGATGCGGACATGCGGGAACTGGCTCACGACATGTTGAAAGATCGTGGCCATCAGGTAGTGGTGGCCGGGAGTGGAGAGGAGGCGCTCAAACGGCTGGTGGAGGAAGACCATGCCGTTGTCCTGACAGATCTCCGCATGAAAGGCATGCAAGGGCTCGAATTGCTGGCTCAGATCAAGCGAGACCATCCCGAGATCAACGTGATTCTGATGACGGCATTCGGATCGGTGGAGACCGCAGTTGAAGCGATGAAACACGGAGCCAGCGATTATCTCACCAAGCCGGTCAAAAAAGACGAGTTGATTCGCGTCGTGGAGCGGGTCATCCGGGAAGCCTCGTTGAGACGGGAGGTGAGCCGGCTCAGGAAGGAAGTGCATAAGGAATACAGCTTTCATCACATCCTGGGGAAGAGCAAAGCCATTCAGGCGGTCTTCGATCTGATCCGCCGGGTGGCCGACAGCCCGACCAACGTCCTCATCACGGGAGAAAGCGGCACCGGCAAGGAACTGGTGGCGAAAGCCATTCACTACAACAGCAACCGCAAGGAGGCACCGTTCGTCCCCGTCAATTGCGCAGCGATTCCGGAACAGCTGTTGGAAAGTGAGCTGTTCGGCCACATGCGCGGCGCCTTTACCGACGCCAAGGTGGACAAGCGGGGGTTGTTCGAGGAAGCGCAGAAGGGAACGCTGTTTCTGGACGAAATCAGCGAGCTGCCGCTCATGCTGCAAGCCAAGATCCTGCGCGCGATTCAGGAAAAAGAAATCCGTCGGGTCGGGGCGACCAGGCCGATTTCGGTCGACGTGCGGATCATCGCGGCGACCAACCTCAATCTCAATGAAGAAGTGACACACAAACGGTTCCGGGAAGACCTGTATTACCGGCTCAACGTGATCGAGCTGAAACTGCCGCCCCTGCGCGACCGGCGGGAGGATATTCCGCTACTCGTGGAGGCCTTCGTGAAGAAATGCGGGGAGGGCAGCGGGAAAATGGTCAAGGGCGTGAGCGAGGCAGCCTTGGCGATGCTGATCGATTATTCCTGGCCCGGCAACGTCCGCGAGCTGGAAAACGTCATCGAACGGGCCGTCACGCTCAGCCGGAGCGAGAAGATCTCCCCCGACGATTTGCCGGCGGCAGTCCAGGGGGCGCGCGGCGACCGGCGGGTGCTGGACGAAGCGGCCGAGAAAAGTTTGCCGTTGCACGAGATCGAGAAAGAATACATCAAGAAGATTCTCGACAAGACCGGCGGCAACAAATACCAGGCTGCTCATGCCCTTGGCATCGACCGCAAGACCCTGTATCGTAAACTCGCCGAGATCGAAGGCACGCCCCATCAGGAAGAATAACCGTACACCCGGCGGTTCGGCTCGGCCGGGAGCAATTGCATGAACGCGTTACCGCTTGCCAGGCAGGCTTCGCCCTGGGCGATTCCACTGCTTACCGTCGCCATCTTTCTGTTCGACTATGCCACGCCGGTCGGCGTCGCGGGGTCGATGTTGTACGTCATCCCGCTGCTGCTGACCTACTTCACGTCAGTGACTCGACGCGGACGTGATCCTCTCTATTTCAGCCTGATCGCCTCTTCACTCCTGTGGGTCAATTTGTTTCTCAAGCCTGCGGGCCTCCCGATCACCTACGGCGCGTTCAACCGGGTTTTGGGCATGTGCGTCCTGTGGGCGGTGGCGGTGGCGGTGCTCAACTTCAAGCGGATGCAACAGGAGATTGCGGACACAGCAGCGGCTAAGAAGCAGAGCACGCACGACTTACAGGCAGAGCAGGTCGAGCGAGCCCATGCTGAGGCGCTCATGATGGCGGCCCAAGAGGCGCGGGCCCACGCGGATGTGGCGTCGTTAGGGGCTGCCGTAGGAAAGCGGGAAGCGGAAGAAAAGCTTGTGATCAGCCAGCAGAGGCTGAAAGGCGTGATTGAGTCCGCAATGGACGCGATCATCACGGTGGATGAGGATCAGAGGATTGTGATGTTTAACCGGGCGGCCGAAGAGATGTTCGGGGTGTCTCCAGCGGATTCGATGGGGCAGCCGCTTGAGCAATTTCTGCCCGCGCGGTTTCGCGACGCGCATCGGCACCATGTGCAAGGGTTCGGGCAATCCGGTGTGACGAGCCGAAAGATGGGCAAACTGGGCACAGTGATGGGGATCCGTACTAACGGCGAAGAGTTCCCGATCGAGGCCGCGATTTCACACAACAGCGTAGACGGCAGGAAGTTTTACACCGTGATCCTTCGAGATATCAGCGAGCGGAAAAAGCTCGAAGAACAGTTGCGCCGAACCGAGCGGGTGGCCGAGCTCGGCACGTTGGCTTCCGGGATGGCACATGAAATCGGGACGCCGATGAACGTCATTCTGGGCCGCGCGGAATATCTGATGGACCGCGTCAAGGACGAGCCGACCAAGAAGGGCCTTCAGACAATCATCGCGCAGGTCGAGCGCATTACCAGGGTCATGAATCAATTGCTCGCGTTTGCCCGGCGTAAACCTCCAGAACGGGGTCCGCTCCAGCTACAAGACATCGTTGAAAACGGCCTGGAGCTGTTTCGGGAGCGGATTGAAAAGAGCCGTGTGACCGTGGAGCCGGTGTTGGACAAGGCCTGTCCGAAGGTACTGGCCGATGGGGATCAAATGAGCCAGGTCGTCATCAATCTGGTGATGAATGCCCTCCACGCCATGCCGGACGGCGGGACCTTGCGCATCGGATTGGCGCAGGAGCACGGCAAGGTGATGCTCACGGTGGCCGATACGGGCCACGGCATCCCGCACGAGGATCTGCCGAGAATCTTCGAACCGTTCTTCACGACGAAAGAATTCGGCAAGGGAACCGGTCTCGGACTCACCGTGGTCAAGGGGATCATCGACGAACATCAGGGGACGATCACGGTCGACAGCGAAGTGGGCAAGGGCACGACGTTCACGGTCTTGCTTCCGAAGAGCGTATAGTTATGTGGCGTATAGCCTATGGCACGAAAAAGGACAGGAGTTCCGGAGCTTCTCCCCGCTTGTGCCACTTGCTATATGCCATAAGCTATTTGCTCCCGTCTCTCTGTGGCATCCCACCCCAGTGTAGCCCTTCCCGGTTGTGGTTTTTCTCTCCATTGCGATCATGTACCGCTAGGCGCGTACAGCGAATCATTGGGAAATACGGCCATTTGTCAGCCGTTCAACCGGCATGTCCCTTGCCATGATGAGATGTCGAGGGCCTAGAACAAGAACAGGACCGCCGGAGATGACCACTGTGACCAAGGGCAAGGCTGCTGTCGTGCTGATTGTCGAGGACGACCGGGAAATGCTCAGCCTGCTCTGTGATGAATTCTGGAGCGCCGCGTATCAATTGCGGCAAGCCAGGGACGGGGACGAGGCGTTTCGGATGGTGCTGCAGTCCGTGCCCGACCTGATCTTGACGGATCTCCGTATGCCGGCCGGCGGGGCTGACTATGTCAGCCGGTTGCGTACCGTCGCGCCCCGCTGCCCCATTATCGTGATGACCGCGTTCGGCGATGCCAAATGCAAGCACGACGTGTTGCAAGCGGGTGCCAGCGCCTACTTCGACAAGCCGGTGCGGATCTCAGAATTGAAGCTGCGCGTGGAGCAGCTGTTGAATCTCGACGGTGGAGCAGCGGGCGCATAAGAGCTATGGGTTTATAGTATGAACTGGAAGAAAGAATTGACTGGTTCGCTTGCCTTGTTCTTTCTCGCGCGATATGCCATTAGCCATCAGCCATATGCTCTTCATTCCAAGGAGTGAGATGGCTGGATCTCCAGACGAGCCCATAGCCCCACCGTTCAGTGACCCGATTCTGATGGCCAGGCTTGAAGCCATTCAACAGATCGCCGGAGGCCTGACCGAACGGGTTGCGGTCATGGATCGCCATTTCAATGTGATCTATGCGAACGAATCGGCTTGGTCGTCCGCTGCCGTCAGAAATTCCGATGGACGTCGGGCCAAGTGCTACGAAGCGTTCGCTCACCAAGCCAATCCCTGCGGGACCTGTCCCGCGATGAAGGTGTTTGAATCGCCCGAGGTTCAAAGCATGGCCTGCTCGGTTGATGGAGACGGTACCGCCTGCGGGATGCGTCAGGCGTCTCCCTTGGTGTTGAGCCAGGGTGACGTCGGCTCGATGCTGGTGTTGTTCAAGGACGAACAGCTTCAGCCGGTATCGAAGGAGAATTTGGTCGAAGTCGAGCACCAGCCTCCGGCAGTACGGGAGTCGCTGGGCGAGTTGATCGGCCGGAGTCCGGCCATGCAGCAGCTCTTCGACATGGTCGCCTTGGTGGCGGAGAGTTCGGCCACCGTGCTGATTCAGGGGGAGAGCGGAACGGGCAAAGAACTGCTGGCCAAGACGATTCACGCCTTGAGTGGGCGGAAAGACAAGCCGTTCATCGTCGTCGATTGCGGCGCTCTGCCTGAAACGCTGCTTGAAAGCGAATTGTTCGGTCATGTGAAAGGCGCTTTCACGGGGGCGGTGGCCAACAAACAAGGGCTTTTCCAAGAGGCCAATGGCGGCACGATCTTTCTGGACGAGATCGCCGACACGGCGCCGGTTTTTCAGGCCAAACTGTTGCGTGTGCTGCAGGAAGGGGAGATCAAGCCTGTCGGCGGGACCAAGACCATCACCGTCGATGTCCGCATTATTTCCGCGACGAATCAAGATCTCACGGAGCTGGTCAATGCGGGATCGTTCCGCCGGGACCTCTATTATCGACTCGCAGTGTTGCCGCTGTATCTCCCACCGTTGCGGGATCGGCGGGAGGATATTCCCTTGCTGGCGGAACAGTTCATCGCCCGGTCATGCACGCGGCACCATCAGGCGCTTCGGCAGTTGTCCGGCCAAGCCATGCGAGCCTTGAGTCAGGCCCCGTGGCCGGGCAATGTCCGGGAGTTGCAACACTACATCGAGCGGGCCGTCGTCACGACGACCGGTCCCACGATTGCGTGCGAGGATCTGATCGCATCGCGCCACATGGCCGAGGAAACCGACTTGCGTTCGGCGACACGCGACGCAGTGGCCCAAGCCGAGCGCACTCGCATTGTCGAGGCCCTCAAGATGACCGGTGGCAACCGGGCGAGAGCGGCCAAACTGCTCAAGATTAGCCGGGCAGGCCTCTACAACAAGCTTCGTGCGTATCGCATTGAATAGGATCTGTTTGCCCCTTTCCACCTCCTTCCAAAGTCACAAGCGTCCAACTCTCTGGATGATCTAAGCCAATGAAATCCTGAGCAACAGCTCGTCCGCATGCCGGAACTGTCTACTCGTATAGATTTTCAGACCAGTGCGACAATAACTGAGAAATCCTCCATCACCGCTCCCATCAACGTAATCCTTCACTTCGATCATGGTCGGCTTCCCGCGCACAAATATTGCTCAATCCCATAGTACATCGACACTGGATAACCAAGAACGGGCCAGAGTTTATTTCAACCATAAGAGGTGGTCATCATGGCAAACGGGGTTGCAACGCACGCGGGGAAAGTACCGGACACGAGGGAGGCGAGGTGGTACCACAACATGACGCCTCTGACGGTCGGCTGGTTGGGAATGTTGGGTATTGGAATTTTCTGGGTCCTCTTTCAGCGCACCTTTGGGTATTCACACGGTTTGGACTCGATGACCCCGGAGTTCGAATCGGTGTTCATGGGGCTGTTTCGGTTTAATATTGTGGCCAACGCCATCTTCTTCTCCATCTCTATCGGATGGATCTGGGCGACGCGGGACAAGAACTTGGCCAACTTGGACCCCAGGCTGGAGTTAAAGAGATATTTTTACTGGCTGAGCTGGCTGGTGCTCTACATCTGGGGCGTGTACTACGCGGGCAGCTACACGCTGGAGCAGGATGCGGCGTGGCACCAGGTGATCATCCGGGACACGAGCTTCACGGCGAGCCACATTGTGGCGTTCTACGGAAGCTTCCCCTTGTACATCACGTGCGGCGTGTCCAGCTATCTCTATGCGCAGACGCGGTTGCCGCTGTACGCGCAGGCGACATCGTTCCCGTTAGTGGCGGCGGTGGTGGGCCCGATGATGATTCTGCCAAACGTCGGTCTCAATGAGTGGGGCCATGCGTTCTGGTTTGTGGATGAGTTGTTTTCCGCCCCGTTGCACTGGGGCTTTGTGACGTTGGGCTGGTGCGGGTTGTTCGGGGCGGCGGGTGGCGTGGCCGCGCAGATCGTCAGCCGGATGTCGAATCTGGCCGACGTGATCTGGAATGGCGCATCGAAAGACATTCTCGATCCGTTTTCAAAGCAGGTGGGTACCGAAGCGAAAACAGGGTACTGAAGACTGCAGTGCATAGATACTAAGTTCGTACTGTCAGATCGCTGCTGCCATGGGTCTGACGCGAGGCCCGGCACCTCTTAAGCGAGGTGCCGGGCCAAGTTATTTCTGTCTCTGTCTTGGGTCACGTCAGTGGGTGTCGTTCTTCCTCCGTTTTCTTCCCAACCTCGCCTCCGGTACCAGGCATTGCAGAACGACTACGGACAACATGATCGGGTGTCCCTTTTCACCCGTTGCTTCTCCGATAAGCGTCCAGCAATCGAGACAACGTAAGTGAATGAAATGTGAGTGTTCGAGCGAATGCTCCTCTGCGACAGAGGTGGCTCCGGTTGGTTGGACAGTATCGGCCCATTCTTAAGTGGCGCCTGGCGGATAGCTGACTACGCGGCGGTCTGCCGTGTCGTCAGATGGTCATAGTACACCTGGTCCGGCGTCTGGCCGT
>VGXB01000059.1 GCA_016873515.1 Nitrospira sp. | reverse complement strand
TTCCCCACGATCCGTTCTTAGGGCATCGCGGTTGAGCATTACCTCACCACAGGGCTCCCCTTCCGCTCCCAGTACTCCTCACTGGCTCGCCACCGGTGAAAACCCTTCGAACGATTTAAGATAGGTTTCGACCATGATTCGCGCCAACGGATCCCGACCCTGCGGGCAGGTTCTCTCTTCGGTCTTGCGAACCAAGCCTGTTGGAACGGCGTCGCTTGTCCAGAGTGTGATGACAAGGTGGCAGTGTTTGAAGGTCGGCCATACCGACGCGTCATACTCATAGGTCGCGGACTCCCAATGCGTCGCAATCCGCGTGCCATTGACCTCGATCGTATCTTCGCGAGTTTCAATTGGTCTGGGGTCTGGCTGGACACCCACCTCAAGATTACCGGCTTGATGGAAAATCGTCAGCAATTGAGCAGACCGGGATTGATTCGCTAACGAGTCGGTATTGGAATTGTATTTTGCGGGAATGGTTTCTTCCCATTCATTTGGAGGCATGGGCCTCCCATACCGATCAGTGGGAGCTTCGCTGACCCACAGCCTGACACCCTCAGTATTGATGACCCGCAACTGATAGGCTTTGAGAGAAGTGATCGGACCAGCTACGAAGGTGTTCGGATCGGCCAGATTCCAATATCGAGCAGCGTACACAACCTTCGTGCCTGGCGCGAAGTTCTTCCAGGTCAGATATTCAGGAGAATCGACGAGCGCGACGGCCGGCTCAGCCGGTTCCAGATAGGTTTCCTTCAACGCCTGTACGACAGCATCTGGCACCGAAATCTCTTTTCGATTCTGTTTCGTGATGGTGTCGTAGCGATCCTGTGTCGTTTTGACCAGCATCTGCCGCTTATACTCGCTGGCAATGTCCTCCGCGATCTTGTCGATCGCCGCGCTCAGAGGCTTGCGCAAATCGGCACCGCTCAACTCGATGGTCTTGCCGAAATAGGGCTCCGTAATACCCCGGGCAATCACCTCAGCGTTGCGATAGTAATACTCCAAAATCTGCCGATGCCCTTCTTCATGTTCAACAATCCACTGCTCTGGATTGTTCGGTAGCCACGTCGTGATGTTGAGTTGCAGCGTCACTGTAATCCGATTGATTTGGGCCTTCGTATGCATTACATCGATCTGAATGACCTGGCCGCCGACGGAGGCATCGGAGAGAAAATCCCCAACACTCACCGCCTCTTCGGATCCCATGAGCGAAGGCCGGTCAGACGGCGGATGCTTGGGGTCGAAATACCGGATGCTGATCTGAGCCGGCTGTTTAATGATCTTCACCTGAAGCTGTTCCGACTTAGCAGATGGAATTCCGACAACCAGGATGAACATAAACATGAGCCACAACCGCATTGACACCTCTTCTGATTTCAGCTGAGCCAGTTCTTCCGTGTGCCCGCTTGCTCTTGCCCATCCATCGCCTTGACTTCGTTCACAAACCGCCCGTGGATGGCACCTGTTGATACCTTGCCTAGTTCGGCAACAAAAATAACCGCCCACTTAGGGGATGAGTATATTACTCGGAACTGGAAAGATGGGGCAATTCTCGGAATTTATACCAGGCTGGCACGATGCCCTTGCACTGCAGCGGCGAAAGGTTGCAGAGATTAGCCCATGTCTCGGAGAGTATGTCCGGGGTTTCTGTCGCGGGCGATGGTTTTCATCAACTGGTCACTGAAGAGCACGACGACGCGGTCGCGTTGGTCCTTGAGGATCATCGACGCCGACGGAGCCTTGAATGTCATAGGATCGCCATCCAGCCAGGCACTGCACGTAAATGGCAAGGCATCCAGGACCGTCTCGACGCGGTATTCCTCTCGGAGGCGGTATTGGAGCACATCGAATTGTAGCCGTCCGACCGCAGCGATTAACGGGTCCTGGGCGTACAAGCTTCGCATGAGCTGCACGGTCCCCTCTTGAGTCATCTGCCACATGCCCTTATCGAACGACTTCCGTTTCCCAACGTCGCTGGGCCGGATGTGTGCGAAGATCTCCGGCTGGAATTGCGGCAGCGGCTTAAAGTTGAATCCACCAGTCGTTGAGATCGTATCACCGATGGCGAACAAGCCCGGATTAATAATACCGATGATATCGCCGGGAAAGGCTTCTTCCACCGTGCTCCGCTCTTGCGCGACCAAGCTGTGCGGACGAGAGAGCCGAATCTCCTTATCCAACCGATGATGCTTCACCACCATATCACGCTCGAATCGGCCTGAGCAGACTCGAAGAAACGCCGTACTATCCCGGTGCTTGGGATTCATGTTGGCTTGAAGCTTGAACACATAGGCGCTGAACGGCATGGTAACCGGGTCAACGGAGAGCTCGCTCCCGTCGTCACGATCAGCCAGCCGCGCGCCGGGGGACGGCGCGAGCCGCACGAAAGCATCCAGAAAACTCTCGATGCCAAAGTTGGTAAGGGCTGATGCGAAGAATACCGGCGTGACCTCCCCTTGCAGAAACGCCTCTCGGCTGAACGGATTTCCTGCAATCTCCAGTAACTCCAAATCGTGCTGGACTTGGGCCAGCACATCCGGTGACACTCGCTCACTCTGTGCCAGAGCCGCCAAGGGCATGGTCCTGACTTCGACCTTCGTCGCGCCGCCGTGGGTGGTCCGCTGGAACAATTCCACCTGACTGTCTGCCCGATTCACGATCCCGATGAACTCATCGCCGGACCCGATCGGCCAATTGATGGCACTGGCATGAATGTTCAACGCCTGCTCTACCTCGGTCATCAGATCGAGTGGCGGGCGGCCTGGGACATCCATTTTGTTGATCAAAGTCAGGACAGGAATGCGCCGTAAGCGGCACACGGCAAAGAGCTTGCGCGTTTGCGCCTCCACACCTTTGGCGGCATCGATTACCATGATGGCGCTATCGGCGGCCGTGAGCGTCCGGTAGGTGTCTTCGGAGAAATCCTGGTGGCCCGGCGTATCAAGCAGATTGATGACGGCCTGCTTATAGGGAAATTGCATGGCTGAAGCGGTGATCGAAATGCCGCGCTCCTGTTCCATGCCCATCCAATCGGACGCCGTGGCTTTGCCGCCCTTGCGCCCACGGACCATCCCAGCCGTCCGAATGAGGCCGGAATACAGCAACAGCTTTTCCGTGAGCGTGGTCTTGCCCGCATCCGGGTGGCTGATAATGGCAAATGTCCGCCGCCGCGCAGCCGCGGTCGAGACTTCAGCCGACAATGCTGTGTTTATCACCAAGATCGTCACTCCCCCTACACACAACAAACACCGACTTGCTTGCCCTCCGCAGGGTTAGCTGAGGCTGCCCCCTCACCCTTAGGCAACTGGCACTATCCAAGTCTCCTGCTACGACGGTCAGAAATGGGCACGGCCTCAGGACCCAGGATTGCTAAGTGCCATAAATCATGGGGCGTTTTTACACCAGCGCGACCGAACCCTGGCATTATATCTGCGCTCTTCTAGGCAAGAACAATTTCTGTCAGGCCCATCCAGGAGCAGACCCATGGTTGTGCAGCAAAACTCCCAACTTCACGCATTCTTCTCCAGTACACTCACCCACCGCAATCAGCGTCATGCGAACAACTGGCCACTGAACCTTTCGCGCAAAGGCTGCCGTGTTCAGAGCTCCTTTGCGGCGTTCGCTGGCATGAAGGTGGATCTCCAGATTATTTCTCCCGCAAGCCCAACCCCAATTCTCATGCAGGGCGCCGTCGTGCGTTGGGCCGGTGCGCATGGCATCGCAATCGAGTTTTTCTCACTTGCCTCTCCTGACGAACGGCAATAGGAAGGCAGATTTCGGTTGCTCGCTGCCAAGGCAGTACACAGGCCCCAGCCGTCCCCAGTCAGTAGCCGCGCATGATCAGTTTGCCGGCGAGCGGCGGCTGATTACATAAATAATGGCGGGAAACAAGAGCGTGGTACCGGGAAAGATGATCCGGTACACCCAAAAGGGTTGTGATTCCAACCACTGCAAGTTGGGCTTCAGAAACCCCAATCCATACGTCAAGATGACAGAGGCGATAACTCCGTACGCTGGCGGCGGAATCATGAATGTGAGTCCAGGATCACGGCTCTTCTGAATGGCGGCGTACACGCCCTTGACGAACACGTATGCGGCCAGAATCACTCCCACAATTCCCAAATACAGGCTGTACTCCGCCATAACCCTCCTTCACACCCATCGACAGAATTGTCTCAATCCGGTGGATCCCAACCGTTCGTTCGTCCACCGCCTCTCACGGCATACAGTCGCAGAGTACCCAGATCATCACAATTGCGTCAACGGAAAATTCTGAGATTTCACAGACTGAGTGAACAATCCCGCAATTGAAGCGCGTCACTTCTTCCTCTCTCGTTTGCAATCCGCTGAGCACGCCCGTATGATCACACTGACATGCATTGCACAAAATGCAAGAGGAAAGCGGCGCTAAAGTTGCCCCGGCACAATGCTGCCTTTTGCACGGGCTGTTTTAACGAGTTCGTCCAGGACCAAGTCGTCAAAGCCGTCAAAACGCAGCGGATGTTTGGCCACGAGCACCGGATTCTTGTCGCGGTATCCGGGGGCAAAGACAGTTTGGCGCTCTGGGATATTCTCCTCAAATTGGGCTACAAAGCCGACGCTCTGTATGTGAATCTCGGCATTGCCGGCTACTCAGACCAGTCCCACGACAAAGTCCGCCGATTTGCCGACACTGTCGCCACAGCCTATGGCGCGACCTTGCATACCCATACCGTTCAACAGACAGAAGGAGCCGGAATCCGAGAACTGGCGATGGCTGTCCACCGGCCAGCCTGCAGTACCTGTGGCACGATCAAACGCTACCAATTCAACCGGGCCGCGGTAGAACATGCCTACGACGTGATGGCCACGGGGCATAACCTCGATGATGAAGCGGCGCGCCTGCTCGGCAACGTGCTGCATTGGCAAGAAGAGTATTTGGATAAACAGAGCCCCAGTCTTCCCGCCTCGGTCGAGGGATTTGCCAAAAAAGTGAAGCCCCTCTACCGGCTGACCGAGCGGGAACTCGCCGCGTACTGTGTGTTGAACAAGATCGACTACATCGTGGACGAATGCCCGATGGCTCAGGGCGCCCGTACGCTCTTGTACAAAGACGTCCTGAACCGCCTCGAAACCGAATCGCCCGGCACAAAACAGATGTTCTATTGGAAGTTCCTCGACAAGCAGAGTACGGCCTCTGCGCCGCTGAGCGACATGGCCACAAAAGACCAAACGATGCTCCACCCCTGTGCCGCCTGCGGCCAACCGACGACTGGGGAGATCTGTTCTTATTGCAAGTTGATGGCCCGCGCCAAACGAGAAGTTCCTCACTCACAGACGGCAGATACGTAAATGGCCTCGACTTCACGCGATTTTTACCAGATCCTCAATATCTCGAAGACCGCCTCAACGGATGAGATCAAAAAGGCCTTCCGCCGCCTCGCTCGCCAATACCATCCCGACCTCCATTCGGGCGGAAAAAAGGTCGAGATGGAGAAGAAGTTCAAAGAACTAAACGAGGCGCACGAGGTATTGTCCGATCCGGATAAGCGCAAGAAATATGATCAGTACGGCAGCAATTTTGATCAGGCGGAAGCGTTCGAGCGGGCACGGCGCCAGTCGGGCCCACAGGGGTATGGACGACAAAGTGGATTTGGCCGGCAAAATACCAGCGGGGGATTCGAGTCGAAACCGTTTACGGATTTCTTTGAAAATCTCTTCGGCGGGAGCAAGCGGCCCACTGCCGGGGCCAGTACTGGTGCGAGCTCCAGTTTCGCCTCACCCGGCGAGGATCTCGAAGTCGATGTGGACTTGTCTTTGCGGGAAGTGCTCACCGGTGTCACCAAGCGCGTGAGCCTCCGTGAACCTGAACAATGCAAGCTCTGCCACGGCATAGGGATGCTCCGTGACCAATCCTGCATGATCTGCCGAGGAACCGGCGTAACCAGCGAAATAAAAACGATCGAGGTGAAAATCCCCGCTGGGGTTCAGGACGGAACTCGCGTGCGTGTTGCAGGAAAAGGCCAGACCGGGAAGCACGGCGGCAAACGGGGCGATCTCTATCTCCACGTCGTGATTCCTGTTGATCCAATTTTTCATCGGCATGGTACGGATGTCCACGTCAGCCTCCCGGTCTACCCCTGGGAAGCGGCATTGGGCGCAGAGGTCACCGCCCCGACACTGACGGAGCCGGTGAAAGTGAAAGTCCCACCAGGGAGCAAGGCGGACGCCAAACTGCGGCTTAAGGGCAAAGGACTTCCCTCGGCCACCGGCGGGCACGGCGACTTGTTTCTCGTCTTACAAATCGTCATGCCTCCCACGGTGACAGAACCCGAACGAGCCCTCTACGCACAACTTAACACGCAGCGGCATTCGAATCCTCGTTCGGAACTGCTCGCAATCGCCCAGCGCCGGTTACGCGAGTAGTTGCGTTGTGCTGCCTGCTATGGCAAGCTTTGGCTCTTACGACATGACCATCAAGCCAAGGAGGAATTCATGAGACCTGTCACCAAGATCACGACTGCTTGGGCGATCCTTTCCACATGCCTGTTAGTGTTGGGTGTACCCAGTCTCTGGGCCAATGATCCTGGCTATTACGGCCACAGTGGTGGCGGACACACGGCTGGAGGTGGCCATGGGTATGGCAAAGGTATGCTGCACAGCGGGACCGGCCATTTAATCCGGCACTTATTGAAGCACGAGAAGGATATCGAGCTCTCGATCGACCAAGTCTTGAAATTGAAAGATCTCCAATTGAGTTTGGACAAGGCCCGCATCAAGGCTGAAGCCGACATCCAAATTGCGGAGCGAGAGTTGAAAGCGCTGACGGAGGACGAGAAATCCGACCTGGCCGCAATTGAAGCCAAACTCAAACAGAGTGAAGACCAGCAAGTGGCGCTCCGCATGACCTCGATCAAGACTCGTCGGGACGTTATGGCGATCTTGACGCCCGAACAGCGGGAGAAGGAAAAAACCGAGCACGACAAAGTTATGCAGCAACATGGCAAGGGCCACGCTAAACCACACGGGGGTGGCTCGTATGGCGCCTATCCCCACGGCAAGAATCCGCATGAAGGCATGGGAGGCTCCGTGCCACAGGCACCGGACCACATGTCCGTGCAATAACGCGACGTGTGACTGAGCACGTGGCTGGACACAAAAGGAAGCGGACGGAGGTTATGCCGAAGGAACTGAAGCTGACGAGCCATGATCTGTTGATCGGTCCATCACGGGCACCCGCGCGGGCTATGCTGAAAGCTGTGGGGTTTACCGACAACGACCTCTCAAAGCCGATCATCGGGGTGGCGAACACCTGGATCGAAGTCATGCCGTGCAACTACCACCTGCGACGATTGTCGGAACGAGTGAAGGCCGGCATTCGTGCGGCCGGCGGAACCCCCATCGAGTACAACACGATTGCCGTCTCAGACGGTATCTCGATGGGTACCGAAGGCATGAAAGCCTCGCTGATTAGTCGTGAAGTGATTGCCGACTCGATTGAACTTGTCGCCCGCGGGCATCTGTTCGACGGAGTCGTGGCCTTGTCCGGCTGTGACAAGACGATTCCAGGAACCGTGATGGCGCTAGCACGTCTCAACCGGCCCTCGCTCATGCTGTACGGCGGTTCGATCATGCCCGGCACGTTTCAGGGGTATGACGTCACGATTCAAGACGTGTTTGAAGCGGTCGGCAAGCATGGATCCGGCAAGATGACCGACGCCGAATTAAAAGACCTTGAAGATCACGCCTGTCCGGGTCCCGGCGCCTGCGGCGGCCAGTTCACCGCCAACACCATGGCGATTGCGTTCGAATTTCTCGGTATCTCCCCAATGGGGCACAATGGCGTACCCGCGATGGATCACCGTAAAGATGACGTTGCCTTCGAGTGCGGCAAAATGGTCATGGATTTGATCCGAAACGATCTCCGTCCCAAACAGATCATTACCCGCAAGTCATTGGAGAACGCCATCGCGGCAGTTGCAACAACCGGAGGCTCGACGAACGCCGTTCTCCATTTGCTCGCTATCGCGCGCGAATCCGGCATCAAACTGAGTATCGACGATTTCGACAAGATCAACCGAAAAGTGCCGCTGCTTGCCGACTTGAAGCCGGGCGGCCGATTTACCGCCGCAGATCTGTATGCCGCCGGCGGCACGACCTTGGTGGCCAAACGCCTCCTGGACGCCGGCCTTCTTCACGGCAATCAGCCCACCGTCACCGGAAAGACGATCGGTGACGAAGCCGCACAGGCGTCGGAGAAGGCAGGTCAACAAGTCTTGCGGTCGCTGGCCACTCCAATCAAGCCAACCGGCGGGCTCGTCATCCTAAAGGGCAATCTGGCTCCAAAAGGCTGTGTCGTTAAAGTAGCCGGCCACAGCATTCTGAAGTTTCAGGGACCGGCAAAAGTCTACGACCAGGAAGAAGACGCCTTTGTTGCCGTTAAGGCGGGGCACATCAAAGCAGGCGATGTCGTGGTCATTCGTTACGAAGGTCCCGCAGGCGGTCCTGGTATGCGCGAAATGCTGGGCGTGACTGCCGCCATTGTCGGGGCCGGGCTCGGCGATTCAGTCGCACTGCTGACCGATGGACGATTCTCCGGCGCCACCCACGGCCTCATGGCTGGCCACGTGGCTCCCGAAGCCGTAAAGGGCGGACCGATCGCTGCGATCAAGAACGGCGACCTCATCACATTTGATATCGCCAAACGCCGATTGGATGTGAAGCTCGCACAGAAAGACATTGCGTCCCGCCTCAAGAAGGTCAAACAACCGATTCCTCGCTACACCTCCGGCGTCATGGGAAAGTACGCACGGCATGTTTTATCGGCTTCGGAGGGAGCAGTAACCAGCTAGGCATCTTATCCCTTCTAGTGACAGACCTAGACGATGACTCCGTGACGATGTCCAGTGAGCAGTTACTCATAGAGCTGTTTATATTGCCGCAGGGTCTCGTTGATGTTAAATTTCCGTGGCAGTCGTGGTCGCTTGCCACACAGCCATCCGATGATCCCGTCTGGTTCGACAGCATGC
>VGXB01000058.1 GCA_016873515.1 Nitrospira sp. | reverse complement strand
GACTCTCCGTTTCCTTCAGCTTCTTTTTCCTTGGCGAGCTGCTCGACTTCCACAATCAGTGTATCCATCAGTTCATCCATCGGGACTTTTCGGACAAGCTTGCCCTTTTTGAACAAGATGCCTTTGCCCTCGCCGCCGGCGATGCCAATGTCGGCTTCCTTCCCCTCGCCGATCCCGTTGACGACACAACCAAGCACCGACACATTCAATGGCGTCTTGATGTGGCCGAGTTTCTTCTCCAATTCGTTCGCCATACGGACCACATCTATCTCAACTCGTCCGCAAGTCGGACAGGCGATGACGTTGATCCCGCGATGCCGCAACTCGAGCGACTTCAGAATCTCGTAGCCGACCTTCACTTCCTCGACCGGATCGGCGGCAAGTGATACTCGCAACGTATCTCCGATGCCTTGCGAGAGAAGATATCCAAGACCCATGGCCGACTTCACAGCGCCGGTCATCGCCGTACCGGCTTCGGTGATGCCGATATGCAACGGATAGTTCGACTGCATGGCAAAGAGATAGTAGGCATCGATCGCGTGGTGCACGTCGGAGGCCTTGAGCGACACCTTCATATTGGTGAAACCGACATCCTCGAGCGAACGGACCGCGTTCAACGCCGATTCGGCCAAGGCTTCGGGGGAGGGCCAGCCGTATTTCTCCAGCAAGGGCCGCTCGAGCGATCCACCGTTCACTCCGACACGGATCGGAATCCCGTTGTCGTTGACCGCCTTGATGACTTCTTCAACTTTCCACCAGGCACCGATGTTGCCCGGATTGATACGGACACAGTCGACGATCTTTGCGGCTTGCAACGCGAGACGATGATCGAAATGGATGTCCGCAATCAACGGCACCGTCATGGCAGCTTTGATCTTCGGGAGAGCGGCCGCTGCTTCTTCGTCAGGCACGGCCACACGGATGAGTTCGCAACCGGCAGTTTCGAGCTGTATGATTTGTTCGATCGTCGCGTTGGCATCGCGCGTATCGGTCGAGCACATCGATTGGACCGACACCGGGGCATCGCCACCGATCTTGACCTTGCCGACCTGAATTTGCCGCGTCTTGCGCCTGGTAATGTGCATGAGGAATTTGGGTAAGTTTCAGTCCGGTGTTCTATTCACCATTCACAACTCAACATTCAACACTCGCGCTTCGCGTTTAGCTCCCCTGCTCGTCTCCGTGCGGAAGATGGCCGGCCGCTGCCACATCGGTGAATCGATCGTTCATCGACAGTGTACTGCCGATGAGTTCTTTCACACTTTGATATATCCCCTCGGCCGTCAGCCCATACCGTTCTCGCAGCAAATCTTGCGGCCCCTGCTCAATGTACCAATCCGGCAGGCCCAGCACCTTCGTGGTCACACCGGTGATGCCCGCCTCCGACAGAGTTTCAAGCACGGCGGAACCGAACCCGCCCATCCGGCACCCTTCTTCGACCGTGACGACGTACCGAACCCGTTTCGCCACACTCGTGATAAGTTCCTGATCCAGCGGTTTAACAAAGCGGGCGTTCACCACGGCAGTGGACACGCCTTCCTTGCTGAGGCGTTTCGCCGCCTGATGGGCCTGCCACACCGACACCCCGATGGCAATGATGGCCACATCCGTCCCGTCTTTCAGCAATTCGCCCTTGCCGATCGGCAACGCCTGTGGAGCGTCATCCATCTTCACACCCAGGCTGACGCCGCGCGGGTACCGGACGGACACTGGACCGTCATGCTGCACGCAGGTTTTCACCATGTGTTGCAATTCATTTTCATCTTTCGGCGCCATGACAACCATATTGGGCACATGGCGGAGATAGGCATAGTCAAATGCGCCATGATGCGTCGTCCCATCCTCGGCAACGAGCCCGCCACGGTCGATGAAAAATGCGACTGGAAGATTTTGCGTCGCCACATCGTGCACGACTTGATCGTAGGCGCGCTGGAGGAACGTCGCATACATGGCAATGACCGGCTTGACGCCCTGCGTGGCCAACCCGGCCGCAAACGTCACGGCATGCTGCTCGGCAATGCCGACATCATAGAGGCGGTCCGGAAATTCCTTTTCGAACGCGGTCAGCCCGGTCCCCTCGCACATCGCCGCCGTAATCGCCACGATGCGTTTGTCTTCACGGGCCAGCTTGAGCAACGCATCCATCGCAATCGCTGTGTACGACGGCCGCGCCGCTTTCTTCGCCGGAGCGCCGGTTTCACGGACAAATGGCGGGCAGGCATGAAACCAGACCGGATTCTTCATCGCCGGTTCGTAGCCGAGTCCCTTCTTCGTAATGATATGGAGCAGCACCGGCCCCTTCATCTTCAACACATTTTCAATGGTTGGGAGGAGATGCTCGAAGTTGTGCCCGTCAATCGGACCGCTGTATTGGAAGCCCAGTTCCTCAAAGAGCAAGCCGGGTAGAATCGCGCCCTTGGCCAACTCCTCGGCCCGGCGCGCCAGCTTTTGAATGTCGGGCCCGATATGCGGAATCTTACCCAATAATTGGCCGGTCTCTTCGCGCACCCGGCCATAGAACTCGCCTGTGATCGTCCGGCTCAGATAGGCTGAGATCGCGCCCACATTCTTGGAGATGGACATCTGGTTGTCGTTCAAGATCACCAAGAAGTCTTTGCCCAATCCCCCGGCATGGTGAAGCCCCTCAAGCGTCATCCCCGCCGTCATGGCTCCGTCGCCAACCACGCAGACGACCTTGTTTTTCTGACCCAACTGTTCCCGCGCCTCGACCATCCCAAACGCAGCGGATACTCCGGTACCGGCATGCCCGGCGTTGAAGGTATCGTAGTCGCTCTCTTCCCGTTTGCAAAACCCGCTCAATCCGCCGTATTGCCGAAGGGTATGGAATTGCTCCCGCCTGCCGGTAAGCAGCTTATGCGCATAGCTCTGATTGCTGGTGTCCCACACGATCTTGTCCAATGGAGTATCCAATAGATAGTGTAGCGCAACCGTTAGTTCCACGACGCCGAGGTTCGAAGCCAGGTGTCCGCCGACCGCTGAGACCGCGCTGATGATTTGTTCTCGAATTTCCTGGGATAATATCGGAAACTGCTCGGGGGACACACGCTTCAAGTCAGCTGGGGTCTGGATGCTTTTCAGAATCGACATGGCATACTCTCTCCCGCGTTACCTGATGACCCTGGCGCTGCATGAAGAACGGCATGTTGAGAAGAAACCGCCGAGCAGTCTTGTGATGAAATGAGTAATCAGGTCGGACTTTCACACAACCATGCCATTCTGTCAAGCGTTTGGCAGGGTCGGCGGCTGAGTGCGGCCTTTCTTCAGAACTAATACGGGAAGTCGAGGCCGGCAAAAACGACTCCTCCTTCTTTGCTGAACCCATAATCAATCCGTCCTACCACGTTCGGCCGGATGATGCCGCGAAATCCAACGCCCGGGGTGATGCGATAGTCCTTGAAGCTCACCCCCATGAACGAGTTGAACACCTGTCCTGTATCAAGAAACGGCGCAAGCTCAAAATCCGCCATGACACCGGCAAGACGGGTTCGCAAGAGATGAATTCGCTCTTCAACACTCAACGCAACCAGTTGTTTATCGATGTATCGATCGATACCAAATCCGCGCAGGTTGTTCTGCCCACCTAGCGAGCTCTGCTCAAAGAACGGGACACCTGTGCCAAGCGTGGCTTGCAGATCTCCGCAGATCACCAGAATCGCCCGTTTGGACTCACTGGCGAACATCTTCTTCACTTCGAGCCTATATCGGGAATACATCGACTCCGCCCCCCGCCTGAAATTATGATTCATCTCGGCATAGGCTGTGACCGCCATCCCATCAGTCGGCGTCACCAGATTAGTGCGCGTATCATAGTGAAAGCTGATTCGCTCCCCAAGGATCGTCGCACCGCCGACGCCCGACATATTCCGAAACATGTCCCCGGTAAAGTCGAGCTCCGTGCCCCCCTGCTGGATCGTCTGCATATGCCTGAATCGCTGGCTGATCGCAATCTGCGTCACCTCATTGAGGTAAATTCCGAACTTCCAGTCGGCCCTGGTCTCAGCGGCCGTATAGTTTGTCTCGTCATCCTTGTGCGTCGTCGGACCTAACCCGAAAAACCGCACGGTGGCATTCTTAAAATAGGCGGCGCTGAGCCCGATACTATACCGGCCGTTGCTAAACGCAGGATCCACATAGCTCAGCATGAATTTGCGTTCGATCTTCTCGGTCCATGAGGCAATCCCTCGGAGCTCCTTTCCTCCCGGCTCATAACGGAACAGGTTGATGGTTCCCCGGGTGCCGACGATCGTGTTGTACACCACCATCGGCGCCACCAGATATTTGAGGTCCCCATCCGGTCCTGTCATCAACGCGGGAACAATCAGCCCAAAATCGCTGCCATCATTCCGACTGGTACTGATCGCTGGGATAGGGAAATACTGCGTATCGGCCTGAGCCCGACCAAGACAGAACGGACACACACTCTCGATCAGGACAAGAATAAGAATAGCGGCAAGGTGACGTGCTACAAGCGGCATGATCTCGTTTGCGATGATTATGGATCCTTTAGCTTTTCTGATTTCTTTCGCAACTGTTCGACGAGATCATGGTAAGAAGACGATTGAATGATTTTGGTAAATTGTCCGCGATAGTTGTTAACAAGGCTGATGCCGTCGACGACGACGTCGTACACACGCCAGTCGTTCGTCTTGTTGATCAATCGATAGTCGAGGGGAATCTCCGTCTTACCCGACAGCACTTTGGTCCTGACTTCCGCGTACTCTTTTTCCATACGCTCGTTCAAATACTGCACGCCTTCGCCGGAATATGTTTCAATCTTGTTGGCATACGAATTCGTGAGCAACGTCCGGAACAGGCCGACGAATTCCTGTTGCTCCTGATCGGACAGATTATTCCATGGCGCACCCAGTGCGCGCCGAGACATTTCTCGATAATCAAACCGGGCGTCCACCACCTGCTCCAGCATCTGTCGGCGTTCAGTGGCTTTGCGTGGTTGTTTCAACTCGTTGTCGCGCACGATGCGAAGCACCTCGTCGACCGTCGTCTTCATGGAATCCGTTGGCACTCCTGCATAGCTGAGAGTTGCCGATACAGCCAACAATATAGCCAACACCATTATCACGGCCGCATGACGAGACAGAAACCTCTTTGTCTCTGTAGGCCGGTCTTTCACCATCGACATTATCATGCCCTTCCCCTCTGCCAGTAAGTGATTCAGGTCATTCTACGGACGCAAGGCCACATCATTTGACCTTACCGTGCACATATTGACTGACCAATTCTTCAAGATCCAAGCCGGACTCAGTATCGCGGATTGTGCCTCCAGCTTGCAATGGATCCCCCCCCCCTCCTGGAGACAGGGCTAGAAATTTTTCCCCGATGATCCCTCGGGTTTTAATTGAGGCAAAGGTGTCGGAATAGAGCTTGATCTCGTTATGCACTGCCAGCCGGACGATCGCCTGATCGTTTTTCAAGAGGATTGATTTCACCCGTCCAACCTCTACCCCGGCGATTTCCACCGTGGCGCCAGGCTTAAGTCCGGACGCTGAATTAAACGGCGCCTCAACCTCATAGATATCGCCGCTGATCAACTCAAGCTTGCCCAATTTCATCGACAGATAGCCCAGACAGACGATCCCGACCAGCACAAATACTCCCACACTCAATTCCAGCTTCGTTTTTTCCATGCTGATACGCTCCTAACTGCCGAAAGACTCCGCGGCCAGCGGCACCGTACCTCCGACTGAGATAAACTCCCTGATTTCAGGATCCATGGTTCGCTTAAACTCCAATGGGTCCGCCATTGCCGCGATAACCCCACGTTTGAGCATGACGATATAGTCCGAAATGCCGAAGATTTCCGGAATCTCGTGGCTAACCATGACCGCAGTAAACCCAAACTTTCGCTGCATCCCGATAATGAGATCATGGATCGACTTCGCCATGAGCGGATCGAGGCCGGTTGTGGGCTCATCGAAGAGAATGATCTCCGGTTGCATGACCAAGGCGCGCGCCAGACCGGCGCGTTTGCGCATTCCGCCGCTGAGTTCGGCAGGAAACTTATGCCCCATGCCCGCCAGTCCAACTTGCTCCAACTTCTCTTCAACTCGCCAGGTAACTTCCGCCCCTTTCATCCGCAGTTTTTCCCGTAGCGGGAACGCTATGTTCTCGAAGACCGTCAGCGAATCGAACAGCGCCGAACCTTGAAACAGCATCGCGAACCGTTTGCGAACCTCATTGAGCGCATGTCCCCGGAGTCGTGCGATATCCGTCCCGTCAACCCACACTCCCCCCTCATCCGGCTGCAACAGCCCGATCATGTGTTTCAGCAACACGCTTTTTCCTTCTCCGCTGCGGCCAATGATCGTCGTCAGCTTCCCAGAAGGAATCGTGAGATCGACGCCTTGCAGCACCGGTTGCCCCCCCAATTTCTTTTTCACACCGACAAGTTTGATCATATGCCGGAAAACGGTGATACCGTCAGTTATCGACATTCAGCCTTCAGTCCTGCGCGCCCCAAGCTGAAAGCTGATCGTTATGGACTTTCTGCTATAAGAGCACCGACGTCAAGAAATAGTCCCACACGAGAATGAGCACCGACGAAAGCACCACGGCCTCGGTCGTCGCCGTTCCCAATCCTTCCGCGCTCATCCTCGTGTAGTACCCCTTGTAACTGCACACCCAGCTCACGATTAGACCGAAACTGATGGATTTGAGAATCCCCCCATACACGTCTTTCCATTCCACTGACGACTCGATGGAATTCCAATAGGCCCCCGCATTCACACCCAACAGCTCCACCCCCACCAGATGGCCGCCAAAGATTCCTACCAGATCGAAGATCGCGACCAACAGAGGCACACTAATCAACCCGGCAACAAGTTTCGGAGCAATGAGGTATTGGAGCGGATTGATCGCCATGGTATCCAGCGCATCAATCTGCTCCGTAATCCGCATGATACCGATCTCCGCGGTCATGGCTGAGCCTGCCCGGGCTGTCACCATCAACGCGGCCAGCACTGGCCCCAGTTCGCGGATCATACTGAGGGCCACTGCCGACCCCAGCAATCCTTCAGACCCGAACTTCCGAAGCGTGTAGTAGCCCTGAAGCGCGAGCACCATCCCCGTGAAACCCGCGGTGAGCACCACGACAAACGTCGACTTATAGCCGATGAAATGCACCTGTTTGACGATTTGGATAGCCCGCAGCGGAGGTCGACACAGCCAGACAAAGGACGAGAGAACAAAGATGAGCATTCGCCCCATTTCGTTCACAGTCCCCAGGGCCCACCGGCCGATCCCTTCAATCAGCGTCATGATCGTCTGTCCATGGACGAATTCACACCTGTGTCTGCGGCCAACATTTCTGCGGTGTAGCGCCGGAAGAACATCGTCAAGGTTTGGGCCGCCACCCGACTCTGTCGGTGAAGCCGGCAGAGTTCTGTGATACTTGATAGGCGGCCTACAATCGTGGCCACTCCCTTCATCCACCCAGTGGGCCTGAGAAAGAGATTGAAGTCAAGGGGAAGATCTTCGTCCACGAGATCGGATACGGCTCGCACCACGACGAACGGCACTTGAGCGCACCAGGCTTCGGCTGCCAAAGCCGCGCTTTCCATATCCAGACCGATGGCACTGGTGGCCTGCGCGAACCGGCGTTTCTCCGCGGCGCTAGTGATAACGTACTCGGTGGACACAAACCGCCCGATATGCCCGGAAGGCTCAACGCGCTCCACGAGGTTCACAACCACATCCCGCTCAATCCCCGGCACTACACTCATCGGCGACACATCAAGGTCTTGTCTACGCGCAAGCACCACTTCGTATCCGGCCAGCAACGCCCCCACGTCCATGGCAATAAGCCCACAAGCGAAGCCCGTTGAGATAGCGAGACAGAACGGTTGATGGGGCAACACCCGCACGGCGGCCTTTGTGGCATTCTCCAACCCCATACCAGTTCTCACGATCCAATACTCCCTTGTACCGGCGGGACACACCCATACGGATATCCCGTCGATTCGCCGTTTGGCGCCAGCCGGAAATCCCGCCCGCACGGCCTTCAGTTCCCACGAGGTCGCGACAAAGACAGCCACTCGTTTCGGTGGCACCGTTACCGGTGAAGAAAGAGAGCCGATCGGAGAAGCAGAATCGAAAGCAGTCAATGCTCAGCCTGGAAAGATCCATCCGCTTGGATGTGGTGACGCAGCTCGTCTGCCCGCATTTTCCCGTGTGAACGGAGGTTGCGATACATGGCAAGAGCCCACAGGGGGAAATACTGGCAGTACCAATGATAGCGGAGATAGAACACGCAGGGAAATCCTGTACCGGTATGGCGAGTTTCTTCCCACGCGCCATCTTTCATTTGCCGGCGCAGTAGATACTGCACGCCGCGTGTGACACTGAATGAATCCGTCATATCGGCAGCCATCAATGCCATCAACGCCCACGCGGTTTGCGACAGCGTGCTGTCACCTTTTCCGCTGTGCTCGGTTTCTGCATAGGACAGGCACGACTCGCCCCAGCCGCCGTCCGGATTCTGTTTCGATTCCAGCCAGGACACAGCCCGACGAATATAAGGCGCCGAGATATCTTCACCGATCGCGCGAAGACCGGCCAGAACCGACCAGGTGCCATAGATGTAGTTGACCCCCCACCGGCCATACCAGCTTCCATCGTACTCCTGTTCCTTCTTGAGAAAGGCCAGCGCCGGTGCCACAGCATGATGCGTACGGTCGTACCCCAGGGCTGCCAACATCTCCAGGCATCGCCCAGTCAAGTCGGCCGTACTGGGATCAAGCAAGGCATGATGGTCGGCAAAGGGGATATAGTTAAAGACGACCCGATTGTTGTCCTTGTCGTAGGCACCCCAGCCTCCGTCAGATCCCTGCATGGCCACAACCCACTCCATGCCGCGCCGGATCGATTTCTGCTGTTCGGCTTTCTGCGGCAATTTCAATTTTGACAGTGCCATGAGCACGACGGCGGAATCATCCACATCCGGATACAGTTCGTTCTCAAATTGAAAATACCACCCACCCGGCTGCGCCTTGGGCGAGGAGAAGATCCAGTCACCCACGGTCTTGGTTTGCCGAGAGATGAGATAGGCACCTGCCCTCTGCAAGGCCTGATGATCCTGAGGCATTCCAGCCTCAACTAGGGCATTTATCAGCAACGCGCTATCCCAAATTGGCGAGAAGCACGGCTGCAAGTGGAGCGTGGAAAGACGCCGGCCGGCCTGCAGCACGGAATCGTAGACTTCCAGATCCTCAATTTCTCGCAGCACTTTCACAATCAAGGGATCATCCGCGCTATAGCCCAAACACTGGAGCGCCATAATAGAGTTCGCCATGGCTGGATAGATCGCGCCCAGCCCACCCGATCCCTTGAGATGCTCCAGCATCCAGGTGGCTCCCGTGTGCAGTGCTTTTTTACGCAACACCCGCATAGGCATCCGGTCATAGATCTTCAGAAGCATGTCGAGTGCAACGAACAGATTGTGCGGGGTAAACCACGTCTGATCCTTGTTGAACGGCGGGTACTTCCAATAGCGAATCTTTGCGCGGGGCTCGAGATAGAGTTCGTCGATCCCCTGTTCACTGGGGATTCGGCATACCGGCCGATGCGCAAAGATGATCAGCAACGGAATCAAGACGGCGCGCGACCAATAGGAGATAGCATAGATGCTGAAATAGAATCGCTTCGGCAGCAGCATGATTTCAACGGGCATGTGGGGCACACCCTCCCAGTCGTATTGGTCAAACAGCGCCAGTGTGATCTTGGTGAACACATTGGTCTGGACGACCCCGCCCATCGACAGAATCCGTTCTTTTGCCCGAATCATGAACGGTTCGTCTGCCGAGACCCCACTGAGCTTGAGCGCGAAATACGCCTTCACGGACGCGCTGATTTCCGCTGGCCCCTCGTAGTAAATCGGCCACCCGCCGTCCGGAAGCTGCATGGTTTTCAAATAACGAACGGCTTGCTCCTGACGGCCTAGGTCCACACGATTGAGAAACCGCCTGAGCATCAAATACTCGGAGGTTAGGGTCGTGTCCGCCTCAAGCTCCGCCACCCAGTAGCCTTCGGCATGTTGCTGGCTCAAGAACCAGGCCTGGCTCCGTTTGATCGCATCATCGATTGAATCTG
>VGXB01000057.1 GCA_016873515.1 Nitrospira sp. | reverse complement strand
TTTACCATTTCAACCACAGGGGAGGCGTGATGAAAGCCACAATGTATGTAAAAAATCGGTTGCTGTGTTTATAACCGCAGTTCTCAAAAAGGAGAGCGAGTCACATTCCTTAACGTTTTCCGGATTGCAAGGCGATGGACTGATCTCAAGGGCGCTCATCTGTCGTCCGAGTCGGTGCCTCCTACTCGGACCAGCGCGGAGTGGAGGTCTGTCTCCATTGACCTCCACCCACGTGTTTCTTGGAGCCAGTGACCATGGGGGTGATAGCTGAAGTGGAGTGAGTGACTACAGTACTGGGTATGGAACAATCACAAATGAATACATGTCAGGAGGGAAATCAGTGATATTGCGGATGGCAGCGGCAATGCCCATGCGAAAGAGGCGTTCGAACATGCGAAGGAAGCCGTGAAGCATGCTGAGGAAGCTCTGGCGCACGCGAAGCAAGCCGATCATGTTGGTCACAAACCAAAGGGGAAGGCAAAGTAGCGCATTCGATGAGGCCTGTGTCTCTCGCATCATCGTCAGATAGCCATCCTTTGAGGGTTGCCAGTGGCGCACCATCCGGGGCGCCGCTGCAACCTTCCCCCGCATTTTCGATTGTCTCCATAATGGGTGTGGGAGATACCACTTCCGATGGTAAGCGGAGGATCGATTCGGCTTCTGGTGGGTGCATGTTGCACGCAAGTTGGTGGCATTGATTTGCCTTGTCGCTGCCGTTACGATGGGGACATTTAACGGCGAGAGCGAGCATGCGGGATCCGATCAGAAACCGGTTTGTTGTACATGCCACCTGTGTTCTGGGGCTTGTGTTCCTCTCAATTGTGTTACCAACCTGGTCACGGGCTACTTCCCAAACGGCCCATCCGGAAGACGTGCGGCTGCATCTGGAACAGGGCGAAGCGCTGCTGCGACAAGGCAATCTCAAGGGAGCTGCCGAAGCAGCTCGACGCGTGCTCGAACAGAATTCGTCGTCCGCAGAGGGGCACTATCTCCTCGGGCGAGTGTGGCTCCGCGAGCGCAAGCCGGACAAAGCCGTGGAAGAGTTTACCCATTCCCTCGCACTTCAGCCCGCGTCCCCAGGCGTGCTGAGAGATTTGGCAGGTGTGTATGTGTTGCAAGGCAAACTGACCGACGCCGAACAGGCGTTCGTGCGTGCCATTGAAGTCGATCCCATCCACGTTGAGTCTTACCTGAGTTTGGCGAAACTGCACGAGCGGCGGCAAGACCAGTCTTCTGCGAAGAAGACCTATCAACGTGTCCTGGCGGTAGAACCGAATCAGCCAGAGGCGCTCTTTCACCTGGCGATGCTCTACGACAATCTCGGGGAATCCAAGGAGGCCCGTACAACCGCGGCTCGTCTAACGGCGGTGAGTCCCAAGCATGCCGAAGGGTGGTACCTGAGCGGGAAGCTCGCCGAAAAGAACGGCGACCTTCTCGAAGCCATCTCGGCATATCAGCATGCCGTGGTCGCCAAGGCCGATTTCGTCGCCGCGCACTACAACCTTGGATTCATCTTTCGGAGCCAGGACAAACCTCAAGAGGCGGAGCGTGAATTTCTAGAGGTGTTACGCTATCGCCCAGAGTACGTGGATGCGTATATCAGCCTCGGCGCGATTTACATCGGTATGAATCGGCTGGAAGACGCGGAGCAAGCTTATGCGAAAGCTGTTGCGATCAGACCTGATCATGCTGAGGCGCGATACAATTTCGGCGTGTTTTACGAACTCTATCGGAAAAACATGCCGCGCGCACTGGTCCAATATCGGAAGTATCGGGAATTGGGCGGGCGTGATGAGCGGGTCGAACGGATTGTCGGAGGGGGGCCTCCGTAAACAAGGCTTCGTCATTCGTCTACGCCAACCGTGAGAATCGAAACAGGGGTCTTTCCTGTTTGACGGATGACGTATGACGAATTACGTGGATTCGCTTACCAGTAATACGGCCAGGGGCGCCAATAGGGAGACCAGTAGGGCCCCCAGTAGTGGCCAAGGCCGATGTAGGGTCGAATATGGAGAGGGTCTTCTTCCTTGGACCACACGCGCAGAGTTTTGATCGCTACAACCGGGTACGTGTAGTCCGTTTCATCGAGCGGCAAGACGACAGACCCAGCGACTACTCCGGTGATAGTCACGAAGGTACCGGCGGGGATGGTGGCCGGGTCGAGAAACTCCTTCTTCGTCGCGACAAAACGGCCTTGCGATGTGCTCAGATCCATGGTTGGCTTGAGCGAGGACGCGAGAGAGAGCTGAAGAATTTCGATCCTAGTTTCTTCTTTCAGTCGCTTGGCGCCGAGAACCTTGCCGCCCAAGGTCATCGTCTGTCCCGTATACGTCTCAGGCGCCGCCTTCAACTGTCCGTAGGTGAGGCGTGGTCCTGTTGATTCGAGGCTGTCTCCCGTCGCGCAGCCGGACGTGATTAACAGCACCGACAGGGCCGGTACCCACCACCGTGTCATCATGGTGGCATTATAACAAAGAACCGGCGGCGGTGTGGTCCCTCCTTCAAAAAACGATATAATGGGGCTCAGGCTATTACCTCGAAAGGAGCGTGTGATGACTGGTCGAACGAGCGCGATGTGGAAGCGAGCCGCTGCCGTCCTTGAAACGATCGTTCTGCTGGGCTTGCCGATGGGGGGCCAAGCGGCGACTCTTCAGTTGAAGGGTAACTTCGAGCTCTTGAAAAACGAATCCTCGACCCATCAGAGGGGCAAAGTGAAGATCGTCGAGTTCGCGGACTTCTATTGCCCGCATTGCCATCACTTTGAAGAAACGGGATTGCCGCTGCTTGTCAAAGAATTCGGCGACAAGATCGAGGTAATGATGGCCGGATATCCAGTCATTCCAGGCAAGCTCCCGACGGCGTTTGACATGTATGAGCAGGCCAAAATCATGGGGAAAGGCGAGGCCATGAAGGCCATCTTGTTCCGTACCATCCATAAAGACAAAATGAATGGTATTCTCGATCGGTCGATTCGCTCATTGTTGATCACGGAGGCTGGGTTGGACGTGACGGCGTTTGAAGCCGGACTAGACAGCGGTAAGCCCGCGAGAGCGTTTGAAGACGGGCGGCGATGGGGGGATCGGATCAAGGTGTCGTCTACACCGTCGCTCTTGCTCGACGGCAATATCAAAGTCGACGGGGTGAACATGACGCCGGAAAATGTCATCACGATCATCCGGAGTATCCTGGAACACGATGCGAAGAAGTGAACGATAAATCGTAATGGGTGATGGGTAGAGAGCGGGCACGGTCGTTCACCTTCTTCACTCATCATGCATCACTGATCACACATCACGGTATTGAAATGGCAATCGATCCTATCTGTGGCATGACAGTCAGCCCGGACCGAGCGGCCGGCCAGCACGACTACAAGGGTATCACCTACTATTTCTGTGCGAGGTCGTGTTTGGAGCGCTTTCGTGCCGATCCTGAACAGGCGCTGAATCAGAAGTCGCTGAATCTGATCGCGATGCCCACTCCGCGGAAGCCATTGCTGATGATGCAACCGGTCAGTCGGGGTGAGATTGATCCCGTGTGCGGCATGACCGTTCAGCCTGCCACCGCTGCAGGGCGATGTGAACATCAAGGAAACACCTACTACTTCTGCGCGACGAGCTGCCTGAATAAATTTCAGAATGATCCCAGCTATTACCTGACTCCGCCTGAACAGCGAGCTCCGCTTGTCATTCCGATTTCGGTTGGAGGGACGGTCGAGTACATCTGTCCGATGGATCCAGAAGTGCTGGAGGCCAAGCCGGGGGCTTGCCGGATCTGCGGCATGGCACTGGAGCCAAAGGTCGTCTCGGTGGAAGATGTCGGTAATCCGGAACTCGATGACATGAGCCGTCGGTTGTGGATCTGTTTGGGACCGGTGGCGCTCGTGATGGTGCTGGCGATGGCTGACATGATTCCTGGCATGCCGCTGCAACGAATCATCGGAGGCGTCGTGCTCAACTGGGTGCAGCTCGCACTGGCAACACCGATTGTGCTCTGGGGCGGAGCGCCGTTTTTCCAGCGCGGCTGGGCCTCGATCATCAATCACGCGCCGAACATGTTCACGTTGATTGCCATCGGGACCGGAGCCGCCTATGGGTACAGTGTGGTGGCGACGATGGCCCCCACGCTGCTCCCCGCGTCCTTTCATGGTCATGACGGGACGGTGGCGGTTTATTTCGAAGCGGCCACAGTGATTACGGTGCTGGTGTTGCTGGGACAAGTGTTGGAATTACGGGCGCGCAGCCGGACCAGCTCTGCTATCAAAAGTCTTCTACGATTGGCACCGACAACGGCACGGCTGGTGGGGGCCGACGGGCAGGAGGACGATGTGCCGCTCGAACAGGTCCGTGTCGGCGATCAACTACGGGTACGGCCGGGTGATCGTGTGCCGGTGGATGGTGTGGTCACGGAGGGGAATACGTCCATAGATGAGTCCATGATTACGGGTGAATCAATTCCTGTGGCAAAAGAAGCGGGCATTGCCGTGACGGGCGGGACGATGAACGGGACCGGCAGCATTGTCATGACCGCCCAACGGGTCGGCCGTGAGACGCTGTTGGCGAGAATTGTCCAGATGGTCAGCGAGGCGCAACGAAGCCGCGCGCCGATTCAGCGAGTCGCGGACATGGCGGCGGGATATTTCGTGCCGCTCGTGGTGGGCGTCGCCGTGCTCACGGCTTGTGCTTGGGCTCTGTGGGGGCCAGAGCCCAAGTTGGCCTATGCGCTGGTGAATGCCGTCGCGGTGCTCATTGTCGCCTGCCCCTGTGCGTTGGGTCTGGCGACTCCCATGTCGATCATGGTTGGCACTGGGCGAGGTGCAACGGGCGGTATCTTGGTCAAGACGGCCGAGGCGCTTGAGATCTTGGGTAAGGTCGATACGGTTGTCTTTGATAAAACCGGAACTCTGACCGAAGGCAAGCCACGACTTATGACCATCCATAGCGTGGCACCGTGGACTGAGCAGGGTCTGCTTCATGCTGCCGCAAGTCTCGAGCAGGGAAGTGAACATCCACTGGCTGAAGCGATTGTGGCGGGTGCACAAAGCCAAGGCATTACGCTGACAATCGGTACACAGTTCCAATCGATGACCGGCAAGGGCATATCCGGTCTGGTCGGTAAACACGCAGTGGTCATCGGGATCCTCTCATTTTTGCGCGAGAGGGTTGGAATCGAGGAACACCTGTTGGCCTCTCTGGATCAAGAAGCCGAGCGACTGAGGGAAGAAGGGCAAACGGTGGTCTTCGTGGCCATCGATGGGAAAGCCGCAGGGTTATTGGGAGTGGCAGATCCGATCAAGCCATCCACAGCAGACGCGGTGCGTCTGCTCAAGGAAGAAGGTCTAAAGCTGGTGATGCTGACGGGTGATCATCAACAGACGGCTCAGGCGGTGGGTATGCAGCTCGGTTTGGATGAAGTCATGGCCGGCGTGCTTCCGAATCGAAAAGGGGAGATCGTCGCCAAGCTCAAAGCGGAAGGCCGTGTAGTGGCCATGGCAGGGGACGGCGTAAACGATGCACCGGCGCTGGCGCTGGCCGACGTGGGCATTGCAATGGGGACGGGAGCGGATATCGCTATTGAGAGCGCGGAGATGACATTGGTAAAAGGGGATCTTCGCGCGCTGGTGCGGGCCAGACGGCTGAGCAAGGCGACGATGCAGAACATCCGGCAGAATCTGTTTTTTGCCTTTGCCTACAATATGGTGGGTGTGCCGGTGGCGGCAGGTGTGCTGTATCCATTCTTTGGGCTGCTGCTCAGTCCAATGATCGCCAGTGCCGCCATGACCTTCAGTTCTGTGTCCGTCATTTCGAATGCGCTCCGCCTACGGCATGTCGAATTATAAGTGCGTAGGTCTATTCTCCATGGTGGCCTGATCATGGCATTTTCCATGAACATTCAACGAGAGATCGCCAAGAAGTTGACGCTTGTACAGTGGAGGGGCAGGACCAGGGCCCTTGCCTTGTGGGGAATGGTGGGAATTCTGGGCGTCCTTACTATTGGGTATTCTGGGGAGTGCGTTGCTCTGGCAACCGATGGCCATGATTTGCAGAGTCAAGTGAAGGCCACGGCGACTAAAGTGATTCCCGCCGTTGTCAGCATTGCCTCGACCGTCATGGTGCGCGACCAAGCCCTCAATGACGAAGCGTTACCCTTCGGCCTATTCAAGGATCCTCTCACCCGGCGCCAATATGGACAGGGTTCTGGGGTCATTGTCTCGGCAGACGGGTACATCATCACGAACAATCACGTGGTGGCTGACGCCGTCGATGTCGAAGTGGTTCTGGCCGATCGACGCCAGTACAAAGGTAAAGTGGTCGCCACGGATCCCAAGACCGATGTAGCAGTTGTGAAGATCCACGCGGCGAATTTGCCCGCTGCTGTCTGGGGCGATTCCAGCGAGCTAGCCGTCGGAGACTTTGTGTTGGCCATCGGTAATCCTTTGGGATTGAGCCGCACGGTGACATTCGGCATCGTGAGTGCGGTCGGCCGCGCCGACATCGGAGTTGCCAATTTTGAAGACTTTATTCAAACGGACGCGCCGATCAATCCTGGCAATTCCGGCGGCGCACTTGTCAATGTCAATGGCGAAGTCGTGGGCATCAACACCGCCATTGCCAGCCCCACCGGCGGAAGCGTCGGGGTGGGGTTCGCAATTCCAAGCAACATGGCGCGGGCGGCTATGCAGAGTCTGATCAAGACTGGTCACGTCGTGCGCGGATTTCTGGGAGCCGCGACGCAGGATGTGAGTCCACCGCTAGGGAAAATCTTCCGATTGCCCAACGTGAAAGGCGCGATCATCACCGATCTGCAAGCTAAGGGATCGGCGGAACGGGCTGGCCTCAAACGCGGCGATGTCGTCGTGCAATTCGACGGGCGCGACGTGATGGACAGCGGCCAACTACGCAATCTGGTAGCGCAGGCGTCAATCGGAAGCAAGCATCGATTGGAACTCATTCGGGACGGGAAATCCTATCAAACAGACTTGGTTATCCAAGAAGCGCCGCGTGAGCGGGTCAAGAAAAACCAAACGGCAGCTACGGCATCCACTCAGCATCCCCTATCTGGGGTGATGTTCAACGAGGTCACTCTCCCGCTGGCTCGTCAGATGGATTTGCCCGTCACCAGCGGCGTCGTGGTGACGGATATCGAAGAAGGGAGTCTTGCCGAAGCGTTGGGGTTGCAGCCGGGCGATATCGTGCTGGAGCTGAACCGGCAGCATGTAAATACTTTTGCGACCTTTCAACGATTAGCCGACCCACTGAAACCTACTGATCTCGCTCTTCTGCTTGTGAACCGCCAAGGCAACGTCCTCTACGTTCCAGTGCAAGGCGAGTAGTGTCAGTCGTCTGTAATCCTGCGCCACAATCCCACTTCTTCAGCCTTCCCGTACTGCCGGTTTCATTCGCACGCATACGCCTTGTGTTCGTGTTTTAGTAGTGTTATGAAATAATAATTCATGCTACCAACGGAGGATGCGATGGATCAGTTAGTTCGCTTTGGAGTGTCGCTGGATCAGCGGTTACTGAACAAATTTGACCGCCATATCACACGACGGAAGTACGCCAGTCGTTCCGAGGCGTTGCGCGACCTGATCCGCGACAGTCTGGTTGGACAGGAATGGGATGACAACAAAGAAACCATCGGTACGCTCACCTTTGTCTACGATCATCATGTCAGAGATTTGACGAGCAAGTTGACTAACATCCAGCATGACTATCAGAGGCAGATTCTGTCCGGCATGCACATGCATCTTGATCACGACCATTGTTTGGAAGTTCTGGTGGTCAAAGGTAAGGGATCGGAAATCAAAAAGGTGGCGGATGCGTTGGTGTCGGTCAAGGGCGTGAAACATGGCAAGTTGATGATGGCGACCACCGGGAAAGCACTGCGCTAGTAGTTTCGTGAAATCTCTTCATCGCAATGAACAACTCACGATATTTCGTTGGTTTCCTCTCGGCAGCAGTGGCTTTATGCGCGACCGGTGTCGCCCTGGCACATGACCCTGACGAGCAAGATCTCGAAGTTCCGGAAATCTCTGTCCGTACAGAACGGCCGGCGGCGGCGTCTTCTCAGCAATTCATTCCCGACAAAGAAATTGTCTTGCAGCTCCAGGGCAGGCCGGCCCAGGTCCTTCGCCTGATCCCAGGCTTCGTGGCCGTGGAACATTCTGGGGGCGCGGGGAAAGCTGACCAATACTTTCTCCGAGGCTTTGATGCCGACCATGGAACGGATGTGGGATTCTTTCTCGATGGAATGCCGATCAACGTGCGCACGCATGCGCATGGACAAGGCTACACGGATCTTAATTTTATTATTCCCGAAACCATCGAAGGGGTTGATGTACACAAAGGTTCCTATCTGCCGGAGTACGGAGACTTCGTGACGGCGGGGGCGGTGAATTTTCGGACGCGCGATATGGTGCGAGAAGGAGTCATTCAGGGAGCAGGTGGGGAATACAGTACGCAACGGTATCTGCTCATGCTCTCTCCGGCCAAAGACCGTGTGCGCACCTTGTTCGCGGGGGAAGGGTTTTATACGAACGGCCCGTACCTCACTGACAATCAGTACTATCGGACGAATCTCTTGGGCAAGGTCACGACGAATGTGACTGGGCGAGACGAGCTAAGTCTGAAGGCCACCTTCCTCCAGTCAAAATGGGATGGGTCCGGTGAAATTCCCTTCCGGGCCGTAAGCACGGGTACGCTTGATCGGTTTGGTTCCATCAATCCCTATGAGGGAGGCAACACACTTCGCGCGACCGGAAATGCGAATTATCACTACGACGTCACCACTGGTGGGCAGTTCTTTGCCAACGCCTACGGCCAATATTATCGACTGGATCTGTTCACGGATTTTACGTTTTTTCTGAATCATCCTGTCAGTGGCGATGGTTTTACGCAATTCGATCGTCGTGTCATCTACGGCGGTGACATCGGATACAAACAGCAGGCGGACATTCTGGGTCTGCCTGTGATTGGGACGGTGGGGTTTCAAACGAGAGTCGACGATGCTCATGTGAAATTGGGAACGCAAACCCTGCGGGCTCCAACCGGCGCCACCATAGACAGCAACACCCGTACCGTGTCCTACTCTCCCTTCATCAAGGCGGAGGTTCAGCCGCTGCCGTGGCTGAGATTTTCAGGAGGGGTGCGAGGAGAATTCTTTACGTTTGACGTACGCAACCGGTGTGCGGTCTGTGCCGAACAACCTGACGGACGAAAAGGTTCCGGGATCGTCCTCCCGAAGATGAGCATGATTCTTGGCCCCTGGGCAAGGAGCGAATTCTTCGTCAATTATGGAGAAGGATTTCATAGTAACGACGCGCGATCGACCGTGTTGGCTGGAGCATCTCCGCTGGCGCGAGCGCGAAGCTACGAGGTCGGGCTCCGCTCCAAGCCATGGGGTCAGGAAGGGCTCGAATTGATTGCCACTGCATGGCGATTGGATCTTAAGTCGGAACTTGTCCTCATTGGTGACGAAGGCACCACGGAGATTCGCGGGGCGACCCGGCGTCAGGGAGTCGAAGTGGCTGCCAGAGGGAAGGTGTGGGGCCCACTTTACGTTAACGGCAGCTTCACCTGGACGCACGCGGAATTTCGCAATGGGGATGCCATTCCGCTGGCGCCGGAATACACCGCCTATGGCGCGGTTATCTTACAATGGCCGGAAGGACTGACGTCTCAACTGCAAGCCACCTATCTGGGGGTTCGGCCGTTGACGGAGGATCGCCGGTTTAAGTCCCCCTCGTGGCTGACGTTCGATCTATCAGAGCGATACCGGATCCCAATTGCCTTACCGTATGGACGCATGGAAGCGTTCTTGTTCGTGCAAAATCTTTTCAATACCGAATGGGAACAAGCGATTTTCGCGTTCGAATCACGGCTCCGCAATGAGGCCACAGGTGTCAACGACATCCATTTCGTGCCCGGCAATCCGCGTACAGTAATGGGCGGGGTTGCCTGGTATTTTTGACATCCCGATGTACATTGATTGACGAGGAGCGAAGCCATTCCTGCTACGCGCTCCCCCCCAAGAAAGTGGGAAGGTCACGACATTTTTTCTGTAGTCAAGTCGATACAGTGGTAAATACACCAATAAATCGTGAGGATGTGTGCATAGAGCCACCGGCCATGGAGCCGGACTCCTATAAATCGATATAGAGAGACTTTCGCCACT
>VGXB01000056.1 GCA_016873515.1 Nitrospira sp. | reverse complement strand
GTTGTGGCGTAAAGCGTGTGACGGGGGAAGTACGGGAGGGTGTGTCCTTCTGGGTTTTATGTATGAAGATGGCAAAGGCGTCACACAAGACTTCTTTCAGGCAGCAGAGTTTTTTCGTAAAGCGTGTAACGGGGGATATGCATTAGGATGTTCCAATCTAGGTGGGATGTATGAAGATGGCAAAGGCGTCACACAAGACTTCTTTCAGGCAGCAGAGTTTTTTCGTAAAGCGTGTGAAGGGGGTGAAGCGTTGGGGTGTTTCAATCTGGGTGGGATGTATGACAACGGCACGGGTGTGAAACAAGACTCGTTTCAGGCGGTCGAGTTGTATCGTAAAGCGTGTAACGGGGGAGTTGCGGAAGGGTGTAACAATCGGGGTGTGATGTATAACGACGGCACAGGCGTGAAACAAGAATTCTTTCAGGCAGTCGAGCTGAGGCGTAAAGCGTGTGACGAAGGAGATGCGTTAGGGTGTGTCAGTCTGGGCTTGATGTATGAAAAAGGCAACGGCGTCAAACAAAGCAACACAGACGGACTCAACTATTTCGGGAAAGCGTGCGATATGAAGGAAGAGTTAGGGTGCGAGAACTATGCGCGATTGAAGAAGAAGAGGTGACTTACTAGAAACTAGGTTCTAGTTGTGCCCTTCTCACTGAAACCATTGCTATTTCATCTCGCCAATAAACAACACCACTTTTCCTAAGGTGGTGTTGTCGCCTCTAATATCATTCTCAGGTCGACATGCGTACCTTACATCGCGCAATGTGTAAGGCCTATCACACAACCATTTCGTGACGAAAACATCTTGCCGAATAATTGGCTTGGCCGCCAGGGTTTTCATCTGTCCCTGCCCGTGGCTACCACACTCCGCAGATAATTCTCGTCGCATCGGGCGTTCAGAAAGGTATATCGGCATATGGCAGGGATTACTTGATGATCTGATTGACTGTTTCGACGATCGACCGCGCGCCGATACCGAAGTGGTCCACGAGTTCTTCGGGCTTGCCGCTGTGCGGGATCACGCGGACGGCGAGTTTGTGAACCTTGATACCTTCGGTTCCGACCGCACTGAGCACCGCATCACCCAAGCCGCCGTGCGCGTAGTGATCTTCGACAGTCACAATACGGCCATGAGTCGCTCGTGCGCTGTCCAACAAGGTCGTGCGGTCGATGGGAACGATACTGTACAGATCGATGACACGGACGGCGATGCCCGCAGTCTTCAATTGATCGTGGGCTTTCAGCGCCTCGAACAAGGTAACACCTGCCGCGACGATGGTCAGAACGTCGGATGCACTCTGGCGAAGGACTTTACTGCCCCCAATGGGGAAATGCTCTCCCGCGTTGTAGAGCACCGGGCTCTTCGGCCTGCCGGCACGGATATAGACCATTCCTTTGTGTGTTGTGGCTGCTTCCACCAGCCGGTAGGTAGAGGTGCCGTCCGATGGATAGAGGACGGTGACGCCTGGCTGTGCCGCCATCATCGCGATGTCTTCCAGTCCCATTTGCGACGGGCCATCCTCGCCGATGCTCACGCCGACGTGGGTACCGACCAGCTTGATGTTCGATCCGCTGATTGCGGCCATACGAATGAAGTCGTAGGCGCGTGTGAAAAAGGCGGCGAAGGTCGCGGCGAACGGAATCTTGCCGCAGGCAGAGAACCCAGCTGCAGCACCCAGCATATTTTGCTCCGCGATGAAATTCTCGAAAAACCGATCGGGAAACTGTTTTCCGAATTTATCTGTGTAGGTAGAGTTCTTGACGTCGGCGTCAAGGGCGATCACCGAGGGGTTAGCCTCTCCTAAGGCTGCCAGTGCCGTGCCAAAGGCTTCACGCGTGGCGACGGTATCGCCGATCTTGTAGGGGGAGGGCGCCATGGATTTGGTCGATGATGTGCGAGAGGGGATCGCAGGTGGCAATTTGAATTTCGGAACAGCCTTCGTCGGCTTGATGCGTTTCGTCAATTCGTCGATGGCCTTCTGGGTTTCCTCGCCCTTCGGAATCGGTTTCCCGTGCCAACTGGGATGATTTTCCATGAAGGAAATGCCCTTACCCTTGAACGTTTTGGCCAAGAGAACCGTGGGCGTGCCTTTGGTCTTTGCGGCGTTCGCGAATGCCGCAAGCAGGGCTTTGGGATTGTGTCCGTCCACGACTAACGCGTTCCACCCGAACCCAGCCCAGCGAGACTTGTACGCTTTCATGTCATGCTGGAGCATCGTCGGATCGCTTTGTCCTAAGCGATTGATGTCCACGATGGCACAAAGATTGTCGAGCTTAAATTGCCGCGCTAGCTCCACCGATTCCCAGACGGAGCCTTCGACCGATTCCCCGTCACCCATCAGAACATAGGTTCGAGCCGTATTTTTCTCGAGCCGTTTGGCGTTCAGGGCCAACCCGATTCCGGCCGCCAGTCCTTGGCCCAATGATCCGGTGGCCATATCGACAAAGGACAATCGGGGCGTCGGGTGGCCTTCGAGGTCGGATGCCAACGTGCGCAACTTCAAGAGATTACTTTTGGGGAAGAGCCCCGCTTCGGCCCAGGCAGCGTACAGTAGCGGGGCAGCGTGGCCTTTGGACAGGACGAATCGATCATTGTTGGCAGCCTTCGGGTTTTGAGGATCAAACCGCATGACAGAGAAAAAAAGCGTGGCCACGATATCAGCAGCGGAACAACAACTGGATGGATGACCGCTTCCTGCTTCACTGGTCGATCGGACGCTTTCGATGCGAAGCTGGGCCGCTTTGTTGTGGAGCAGCGTGAGCAGGGTGGACGACGTAGATGAGGCGGCCATGAAAACTCCTTTCTGGAGAATTAGGTGATGAGAGTCTTCTATAAGATGTCGTTCTTCATGATCGGTACTCACACGCGGGGGCTGAAGCTAGCAAATCAGCTGGGGGGAGTCAATGAAGCTGATGGGAGATCTGAAAAAGGAGGCACAAGAGGTGAAGGCTCAGGGTAAGAAGCATGATCTATATGTGGGTAGAAACTTCATTTGAGCAGACGCTTTCGATTCCATTTATATACACTCACGGCAAAGTAGTAGAAACTGCCGGTGTCGAGGCCTGTAACAGGGCCAGAAGAGGTGGTCACGAATTTCACGTCGTCATAGGCACAGGAGCTCGCTTGCCCAGGAGATTGTCTCCCGTAATGGATGTAATAGCCGACAACGCTGGAATCATTAACAGGATCCCACTGCAAGCTTGCCATTGTTCCTGTGGGGGGCAGTGGTCGTAATCGCTAGGTCTCCCTGCTGGCCGGCTCCGCAGCCAGTCAGTGAGAGAAATTAGGACTCCCAAAACAATCTGACACACTGAGCCAAAGACGAATTGTTGCGGGGTCTTGTTGATTGGGAGTCACATATCGATCACATAGGCTGTTAATAAGAGAAGTGCTACGGAAATAGACAAGAATTACAAAGGGAAAATGACAAAAACCGAATGTATCTTACGAGCGTGAAGGGCAGAGCATTCACTATTAACAGAGATGGGCAGGGAACTATCTCATGAAATGTGAAAAAACAGAGGAATGGTCGATGTAGGGTTCTTCCGGTAGCGAAGACAAATTCTTAGCTGATGCTCAATATGGAAAAGTGAGGAGAGAAACACTTTTCCGAGTTGGATTGTTGACAGTAAGAGTAAGGGAGGAGACAACAACACGAATGACACCGGGCGCCGACAGAAAGTCTGTGAAGTTATGCGCAACCTATTGATCGTAGAGAGAATTTTGCTTGACAGAAGAAAACCATTCTTGTTAGCTTGCCAGGTCATTTTGTTAGATGGGGATTCCGTTCGGTTATTTGCTCCGTTCAAGTTGGACCTTCCGTGAATTTTCAAGATCTGATCCTCACACTCCATCATTTCTGGGCTGATCACGGCTGTGTAGTTCATCAACCCTATGATATGGAAATGGGGGCCGGCACGTTTCATCCTGCGACTTTTCTCCGATCATTGGGCCCGGAGCCATGGCAGTCGGCGTATGCCCAAGCCTGCCGTCGTCCGACGGACGGCCGCTACGGGGAAAATCCGAATCGCATGCAGCACTATTACCAGTATCAAGTGGTGCTCAAGCCTTCTCCTGATAATATCCAAGAGCTCTATCTGGAGAGCCTGGCTCGGTTGGGAATCGATCCCAAGCAGCACGACATCCGTTTCATCCAAGATGATTGGGAATCGCCCACGCTCGGTGCCTGGGGACTCGGCTGGGAAGTACGGTTGGACGGAATGGAAATCACTCAGTTCACCTACTTTCAGGAAATCGGTGGGATTGAACTTGCTCCTATTACGGGTGAGATCACCTATGGCACCGAGCGCATCGCCATGTATTTGCAACAAGTGAACAACGTGTTCGATTTAGCTTGGACTGACACAGTCAAATACGGCGATATTCATCATGAAACCGAGGTGCAAGGGTCCCGCTACAACTTCGAAGAGGGCGACGTGCCGATGTTGATGCAGCTGTTTCAATCCTACGAAGCGGAGTCCAAGCGGCTGCTCGCGCAGACCGACAAGCGTCTGACCCTGCCGGCCTATGATTACTGCATCAAGTCGTCACACGCATTCAATCTGCTGGATGCGCGAGGTGCCATCAGCGTCGCGGAGCGGACCGGATACATCGCGAGAGTACGGGCATTGGCCAGGCAATGCGCTGAGCGTTACATCGAGGAGCGGGCCGCCATGGGACATCCGTTATTGAACCGCGGGAATACCGCGGTGAAGCCGGGCTGGTCTCGTTCAAGAGTCAGGACGGGTCGAACGTAAATAGATATGGCGACTCACAAGAAACCGGCACGCCGGATAACTGCGCCCAAGAAAGATCGAGGGAGGTCCGTGCTGTCCGCGGCTGAGCTGCTCCTGGAAATCGGTGTGGAAGAGCTGCCCTATCAGTTTATTCTTCCTGCCTTGATCTCTCTCAAGGAGTCAGCCGACCGGTTGTTTAAGGAGCAACGGCTGGCCTTTCAATCGATCCGTACGATGGGAACGCCGCGTCGTCTGATGATCGTGGTCGATGGCCTGGCTGTGAGACAGACATCAATGACAAAAGAAGCGATGGGACCGTCGAAGGTCGTCGCGTACGACCAAGCCGGTCACCCGACCAAAGCCGCCATAGGATTTGCCGCAGGCCAGGGTGTTGCCGTTCAAGATTTACAAATCCGCCAGACTCCGAAAGGCGAGTATCTGTTCGCGGTGAAACGAGAAGAGGGCTGTTCTGCTTCCACTGTGCTGGTTGACACGTTGCCGAAACTGGTGTCGGGTCTTGCGTTTCCCAAAGCGATGAAATGGAACGAGGCCGGTGTGCGCTTTGCCCGGCCGGTCCGCTGGGTGGTGGCGCTCTATGGAGGCGTGGTGCTGCCGATCGAAGTGGCTGGGATCAAGGCCGGGAATCAGACGAAAGGCCATCGGGTCTTGGGTGGAGGGAAATGGATCTCTGTTCGCGATGCCGCCTCCTATATCAGTACGTTGGAGCGCCAGGGCGTCATTATTGACCCACAGCACCGCCGCAAGCTGATCGAAGAGCAGATCGCCGCCATCTGCCATAAGATCGGATTGCAATTGAACGAGGACGAAGCCCTGCTTGACCAGGCCGTGTATACAACGGAACAGCCCACTTCGATTATTGGGTCGTTCAAAGAGGCGTATCTGGATGTGCCGGAGGAGATTCTGATCACCTCGATGAAGGAACACCAGGGATTTTTTTCCTTGCGCCAGAAGAATACTGGGGAAATAGCACCCCACTTCATCGCGGTGGCGAACACCCATACCAAGGATATGTCCCTGATTCGTGAAGGCAACGAGCGGGTGCTGGCGGCGCGGCTAGCCGATGCGAAGTTCTTTTTCGACGAAGATCGGAAGGTGCGCCTTGATGAGCGGGCGAAAAAATTAGGCGGGATCACGTTTCACCAAAAACTCGGCACGATGGCGCATAAGCAAGAACGCGTGAAAGCTTTGGTCGGGTTCATCGCTGCAGACCTGTCTCCCGTACAGAATGAATTACGACAGGTATGTGAGCGGGCAGCGGCGTTGGCCAAGACTGATCTCTTGACCGGCATCGTAGGCGAGTTCCCCGAGTTGCAGGGCATCATGGGCGGTGAATATGCCAAGCACGATGGAGAATCGAGCGCAGTGGCCCAGGCCATTCGAGAGCAGTATCTTCCCAGGGCCATCGAAGGGGAGTTGCCCAAGACCGTTGCGGGACGTGTCTTGTCGCTCGCCGACCGACTAGATACCATCGCGGCCTTCTTCCATGTTGGTATTGTGCCGACAGGCTCCGAAGATCCATTTGCGTTGAGGCGGCATGCGACGGCGATTGTCCGGATCATACTCGAAGCCAATATGCGAACTGATTTGGTGATGTATATCGAGCAGGCCATGAACCTCGTGGCTCAGGATGGGTTCAAAGGCGCTCCAGGATTCGAGCGGGAAGGACGGCGGAGAATCATAGATTTCATGTTTGAACGTGTTCGGCATTACGTCCGCATTGTGCATGCCCTAAGAGATGACGTGATAGAGGCGGTCTTGAAGTCGGCCCGCGGTAACGTGGTTGATCTTGTCGATCTTGTCCTGAAAATGAAGGCGCTCGAAGCTGTCACGACACAGACAGAGTTTGATCCCTTGATTGTTGGGTTCAAGCGGGCTCACCGGCTGGTCGAGAAGGAACAATGGACGCGGGAACCGATCAAGACGGCGCGGTTTCAGCATGCCGTCGAGTCCGTGCTGTACGAAGCCGTGGTAGAGGAACGGAGCCAGGTGCAAGCCTCCATCAAAGCCGGTGAGTATGAGCAGGCCCTGGAGGCATTGGTTCGTCTCAAACCGGCGATCGACGAGTTTTTCTCTGCCGTGATGGTCAATGCTGACGACAAGACCGTTCGCAGTAATCGGTTGTCCCTGCTGAAGGACGTGGATGAATTATTCATGTCGTTCGCGGACTTTTCCCAGATTGTGGTACAAGGAGCATAATCCGGCGGGAACGAATTTCCACAAAGGAGACGCAGGCGTGGCGAAGAAATACGTCTACTACTTCGGAGACGGAAAGGCCGAAGGTACCTCCAATATGAAGCAGCTACTTGGCGGCAAGGGTGCGGGCTTGGCGGAAATGACCAATTTGGGCATCTCGGTGCCGCCGGGTTTCACGATTTCAACTGAGGCCTGCGTCGAATATTACAAGGTTGGCAAGAAGTATCCGCCAGAAATGTGGGAGGCCACGTTGCAGGCGCTCAAACGTGTGGAGCGCTCGATGGGCATGGGGTTTGGCGATCCTGCACGGCCACTGCTGGTGTCCGTGCGGTCCGGTGCCCGCGCGTCGATGCCTGGCATGATGGATACGGTCTTAAATGTCGGACTCACGACGAAGACAGTGGAGGGGCTGGCGGAACGAACGCGCAATGACCGATTTGCGCAGGACAGTTATCGCCGATTCGTGTCGATGTTCGGTAGTATTGTCATGGGGGTCCCACGCGAACATTTCGAAGCCATCCTCAAACATAAAAAAACGAAAGTCGGCGTGGCGCACGAGACCCATTTGGATGCCCGGCATCTTCGTGAGTTGGTCGCCAGTTTCAAAGCTCTCATCAAGGAAGAAACGAAGAAAGATTTTCCAGATGACCCCCTCGATCAATTAAGCCTGGCGATCAACGCTGTGTTCTCCTCATGGTTTGGCGCACGGGCCATCACCTATCGGCGACTGTACGGGATTCCGGACTCCTGGGGCACCGCAGTCAATGTCGTGGCAATGGTCTTTGGGAACATGGGCGAGACGAGCGGCACAGGTGTCGCCTTCACCCGCAACCCCAGCTCAGGCAGCCATGCGTTTTTCGGCGAATGTCTGATGAATGCCCAGGGCGAGGACGTCGTGGCCGGCATCAGAACGCCCTTGCCGGTGACCGAACTCTCGAAAAAGGTGCCGGAGGCTTACAAGGAGCTTGGACACACCTACAAGAAGCTCGAGAAACACTATCGAGACATGCTCGACCTGGAGTTTACCATCCAGGAGGGCAAGCTCTACATGCTGCAGACCCGTGTCGGCAAACGGACCGGCATCGCCGCGGTGAAGATTGCCGTCGATATGGTGAAAGAGGGATTGATCTCCAAGCAGGAAGCGGTGCAGCGCATTGGGCCTGACCAACTCGCGCAATATCTCTATCCGATTTTCGACTCGAAGGAAGAGGCGAAGTCGAACCCACTCGGCAAGGGATTGCCGGCCGGTCCTGGGGCAGCGGCGGGCAAAATTGCGCTGACCCCAGATCGGGCTGTGGAAATGAAAGCGGCAGGGAATCGTGTCGTGCTGGTCCGGCAGGAAACAAGCCCCGACGACATTCACGGTATGGATGCGGCCGCCGGATTTCTGACGGCTCGTGGAGGGATGACATCGCATGCGGCGGTCGTCGCCCGCCAAATGGGCAAAGTCTGTGTCGCCGGTTGCGAGGCCGTTGAAGTGTTGGAGGGACAGAGTGTCAAGATCGGCGCCAAGACCTTCCGTGAGGGGGACTTTCTCTCAATCAACGGGTCTACCGGCAATGTGTATGAGGGCGATATCTCGGTTGTCGAGTCTGAGATCATTCAGGTCATTCAGGGCAAGCTGGATCCGAAAAAGTCTGAGAAGTATCAACGGTTCGCGACGATTCTGTCATGGGCCGACAAGTTCCGGCAGCTTCACGTGCGGGCGAACGCCGACGTACCGGAGCAGGCGAAGATCGCCCGAGGGTTCGGTGCCGAGGGGATCGGCCTGTGCCGGACGGAGCACATGTTTTTTGCGGAAGATCGAATTCCGATCATGCAGAAAATGATTCTGGCTCGGACAAAAGAGGAACGCGAGAAATATCTCGATCAACTGCTACCGCTCCAACGACAGGATTTCATCGGACTCTACCGTGAGATGCAGGGCTATCCGGTCACCATTCGCTTCCTCGACCCGCCGCTCCATGAGTTTCTCCCCAAGCGAGAAGACCTGATGGTCGAGATCGCGCAGCTTGAGTTGACGGGTAAAGACGGCGTCGTGCTCGACGAGAAGCGTCGATTACTGACCCGCGTCGAAGAGTTGCATGAATTCAATCCAATGCTGGGACTGCGCGGATGCCGACTGGGGATTACGATGCCGGAGATCACGCGCATGCAGGCGCGCGCGGTTATGGAAGCAGCCTGCGAGTTGACGAAAGAAGGCAAGAAGATCGTCCCGGAAATCATGATTCCTTTGGTCGGGATGGTCTCGGAAATGAAGTCGCAAAAAGATTTGGTTCGTGAAGTTGCCCAAGAGACGATGAAGCGCTACAACGTCAAGCTCTCCTATCTGATCGGGACGATGATTGAGTTGCCGAGGGCGGCGGTGACCGCCGATCGGATTGCCGAAGAAGCGGAGTTTTTTTCGTTCGGTACGAACGATTTGACCCAGACGACATTCGGATTTTCGCGCGACGACGCGGCTAAGTTCATTGATTATTACCGAACAGTCAACATCATGGAATTCGACCCCTTTGCCACCCTCGATCGAGAAGGGGTGGGGTCGTTAATGAAACAGGCTATTGGCGGCGGCCAAAAGACCAGGCCTGGCATCAAGCTGGGGATTTGCGGGGAGCATGGCGGTGACCCCAGTTCCGTCGAATTCTGTCACCAAATCGGCTTGGATTACGTGAGCTGTTCGCCCTATCGAGTCGCGATTGCCAGACTCGCCGCCGCGCATGCTGCATTAGCCGGGGCCGATGTGAAAAGGGCCACAGCCAAATCGCGACGCCCTTCCGCCAAGGTGAAAGCGGCGTCCCGCAAGAGACGGTGACCAGCAACCAACAAGATTATCACTACATGTCTCTGGCCCTTCGCCTGGCGGCGAAGGGACTGGGTACCGCCAGCCCGAACCCGATGGTCGGTGCTCTAGTCGTCAACAATAGCCGGATCGTCGGAAAGGGATTTCATCTCCGTCCCGGTCTTCCTCATGCGGAAATTCTAGCTCTTCGACAGGCAGGCAGTCGAGCCCGTGGTGCCACCCTTTATGTGACGCTTGAACCCTGCTGTCATTTTCGTAAGCGCACGCCACCCTGTGTACCGAATATTCTTCGCTCCGGCGTCACCCGCGTGGTCATTGCCATGACCGATCCGAATCCATCGGTGAAGGGAAAGGGAGCGGCGGCGCTCCGGCGGGCTGGGCTCACGGTTCTCGTCGGCGTCGCTCGTGATGAGGCGGAGAAATTGAACATCGCCTACCTTTATTGGATCAAGACGAAGCGCCCC
>VGXB01000055.1 GCA_016873515.1 Nitrospira sp. | reverse complement strand
TCGACCTTGTTTCGGCGCGGAGCGTCACTGCCTGCGAACAGGGTTAGCGAGCACGGGTCATACGGTCGCCGGCGCGTCATAACGAGCTAAGGATACAGGTGGGGGGCTAGCTCAGTTGGGAGAGCACTACGTTCGCAACGTAGGGGTCGCGGGTTCAACTCCCGTGCCCTCCACCATGTATCAAAAGTCCCGACCATTCTCCGGTCGGGATTTTTTTGAAATTTCCAAACGGTGATCTTCAGCCCCGAGTTTCTGTGCGAAGGCCAGGCCCTGCGCGATAATCTCGCCCAGCCGCAAATAGAAAGCTAGCCATATGGTCAGGACGCAGAGGCCCAGATCGACGGACAAAGCCACGAGGCGCTTTGCCACTCGTGGCAAGGCCAGTATTGGTACGGCCAACTTAAACAGAGGCTGTTTCATGGCGTGTAGCCCCCTGAGTCCTCAAGATGATCTGTGCTTTTCTTCAATGTGACACGCCATCCCTTGTCAGAATCTTCAACGCCGTCATCCAAAGTATCTTCATATCGAAAAACAGAGATCGACGCTGTAGATACTCCGCATCCCGCTGTACTTTCTGAGGAATTGATAGTCCATCTCTTCCGTTGATTTGCGCCCACCCGGTCAAGCCTGGCACCAGCTCATGCACACCCTTTTCTGTGCGCAAGACAATCAGTTTATCCTGGTTGAACAGAGCCGGGCGAGGCCCCACAAAGCTCATGTCCCCTTTCAGAATGCTCCATAACTGGGGCAATTCATCCAGACTGAATTTGCGCAGAAAAGAGCCGATGGGGGTGAACCATTGTTCAGGGTTTTTCAGTAGGTGCGTGGGCATCGCTGGAGTGTCGATGTGCATGCTGCGGAACTTGGGCATTTTGAAAATACGATTGTGTTGGCCCACACGGTCGCTCCAGTACAGGGCTGGCCCAGGCGAAGTCAGCCTGACGGCCAGCGCCACAAGCACTATGGGCAGCGCAAGAAACACAGCAGCTACCAACGCCACTGTCAGGTCAAACAAACGCTTCATGGGCGAAAACCTTCAGCGGCACGCTGCAGCCCTTTATCCACAGACACCGGCGTGGTCCAGCCCAATAACGGTCTGGTTTTGGCGATGTCTAGCTGCAATGAGCCACACAGGCGCTGATATATGCTCGGCTTATTCAATACTGTCTCCCCCAGCTTCAACATTGCAGGTAACAGGTAAACAGATGTGCGGAATTTGCGCCTGGGAGAAATATAGCAGCAATTGCGAAAGTTAAGTGAGTTTGGCTTTGACCAGGTCGCTAATGTGTTTGCCGTCTACCGCGTGAGTTGCCAAGCGGGCCATCACGGCTTTCATCGCCATCCCCATGTCTTTGAGAGAACGGGCCCCTGTCTCCTCCAATACGGAGGCGACGATATGTTCAAGTTCCTGATTCGAAAGGGATTGTGGCAAGTAGGATTCGATGATGGAGATTTCTTTCCGCTCTTTTTCTGCCAGCTCGGCTCGGTGCGCTTTTTCAAATTGCTCGACCGATTCACGGCGCTGCTTGATCAGGATTGTCATAATCCGGCTCATTTCTGCGTCGTCCAGGTCTTTTTTGAGCTCGACCTCCTTATTCAGGATCGCGGCCTTGATCATTCGGATGACGTCCATGCGAAGCTGATCTCTGGATTTCATGGCTAACTTCAGATCTTCGGTCAAACGATCGCGTAACGACATAAGCGCCTCATTAATATGATCGGAGATTCTTGCTGGAGCATACGCTGCAGATATTGGTGAGTCAACGAAAAGGGGGCAAGATGGGCGCCATGGCATTAGCGTCAGGTGGGTCATAGGATGATGACGGCGCGAGGGATCTCCTGACCTAGATCGTTTTTAGATAAGACCACGTATCAGCGGTTGAGTTGAGAAGCGGTGGAACGAGGCATTGTACAAACCGTGTCAGAGCTGCGCCAAGCGCTTACGTGAGAGGTGGTGGGTCCGGTATGTTTATGGGAGGAAGATGGTATGGTGGGTAAAAGATTGTGCCGAGCAAGTAGGGAGAGCTGCTTGATGGCAGGTGTGCTGGGGCTGGTGTTCGTGTGGCTTGGCTGTTGTGCCGGCGAGCAGTCGAAAGCTTCTGGGACAGCGGTGTCGCCGGAGTAAGTGCACAGCCATGTGGACAAGGCGTTTGACAAGTTGAAAGAGGAAGAACAGCACCGGACGGTCACTCCGGGCGCGGGCCGCTAACGGCGGCGGAGCGAGAGTTCTCGCAAGGGTTTCAATAATGGAAGTTCCCATAATAACCGATGGTGAGAGTCTAGCTCCACTGTGCGAGGTTCCTGGAACGTGCGGAGCAGCGTGGCTGAGACGATCAAGCGGAGCAAGCCGGAAAGAAAGAAGAGAAACGGAAGATTGGAGACCGGGTGCAGCGCCAAGGCCCCAAGCTGTAGGGAGGCCGGGATTCCACTGATGAGCCACGTACCAAGGAGTGTTCCCAATGCCCACCCGATTGCGTTGACAGTGCTGGATACCGCAACGGCTTTGGCTCGGTCGGCCGGGTGCACTGCATCGAACACATAGTTATTGAGTCCAAGTCCGAGTCCTGCCCAGATCACTCCTCCAAAGAAGTTCACCACGACGAGAAAGGCCCATGCTGTGCTCAGTAGATAGAGCATCGGCAAGATTCCCACGATCAGTCCGGTAAAGGTCAAGAGTGCTTTATTACCGAAGCGGTCACCGAACTGGCCCCATGTGGGTAACGTGACGAACTGGCCGATGATCCCTGCCCCAAGCCACGCACCATATTCCCAATAGGCCAGGTGGAGATCCTGGATCATATAAATCACGAAAAAGGGGGCAGTCATCAAGACGGCTAAATGCATCAGACTAGAAAAGAGCAGGAACTGCCGAAAGTTCTTCGTGACTCCTGTGCGGAGAAATATGCGAAAACCAACGGAGTCGTCGCTAGATTTAGGCTGTGGCAGGTCAGGTACCTTCAAAAGAGAGAACGCTGAGGCGCTTCGGCAAAATCCTGCGGTGAGAAACATGATGGCAAACCCTACCCAGAGGGCCTGCTGCTGGTCACAATAGCTTAGGAGTATCCCACCTGAGGAGAGTGCAAGAAAACTGGTCAGGGCCATGATGCGCGATCGTCGCGCGAAATACATGCCCCGCTCGTCAGCGTGGAGACGATCGGTAATAAAGCTGTTCCACGCAGGCGACGTAAAATGGGTAAAGGTGAAGTACAATGCCACGCATGCAATCAGCAGCCACGGGCCGAACTCGGGCCAGAGCAAGGGCAGGGCCAGAATTGGGATCCACGAAAAGGACTGCCCGATAAGCCCCCAAAAGATCTGAGTTTTTCGGGTAGGAAACCAGTGAGACACTTTTACTGAGACGAGTTGAGCCCAAGCCCCCAATAGCTGTGGCATGGCAGAGAGAATACTCAAATGCAGTGGTGTGGCGTAACTGAGAAGCGCAAAAGCGGAGAGGTATTGTTCGCCTCCGCCTTGCGTGACCGCCTGAAAGAGTCCGTCGCGTATGCCGAATCGACGCCCCGGTTCCTGATACAGTTCGTGGTTCGATGGAGCTTGATTCTGTGACCCGGCTTGAGTCTGCTGTACCATTCGTGTGTGAGAGCCCGTCATCTCAACTCGGTGTCCGTAGATGCTTGCAGAGCACTGTACCATAGATTCTTCTGGCGACAAGCGTTGTCCGGCCAGCAATATTTGACGATTGACCGGGCCTCTGTCTGCCGATACGATCACGCTATGATCCGGCTAAGCCGCCATCGTGTATCCAGGTGTTTGTTGGGACGCGCGATTGCCGGCGTCATGCTGTTAGCTGGATTGTGCGCGGGACACTCCAGCCTAGCGAAAGATCTTCTCCCACCGAAAGAACAAGCGAACACGGAATTTGGCGTCACGCGGAGTCCGTCGTTTGACAAACAGCAACAAGGCGTTCCGCAATCACTCTTTACTTGGATCAAGATGGCACAAGGCTATGAAGTGGAGTGGGATACATTTGGACGAAAGGGATGGTATACGCAGGACCCCCGGTTAAAACCGATTAACCCTGGTTCCATTTTTCCACCGCAGACGCCGGCGATCTACATCGTGTTCGAAGTGGCCCCACTCGAAGATCCTGCACAGTTTGGCACGCAATGGCGCCAAGAATTATCCAATGGGCAATTCAGTCATGAGATACTCGGTTACGATGTGCTTGAAGTGCCGGGCCATGAACGGTACGGCTTTCTTGAGTTAAAGAAGCCAGGTGATGTCTGGCCGGTTGGAAATTACGTGGCAGAATTGTTTATCTCCCCGTTGGGGCAGCAGCCGTTTCATGCGGTAAATCGAGTCGGGATGATGCGTTTTACGATTGATGTGGCTGCCAGGCTTGGCCCACCGGTTTCCTCAAAGTAACAAATTTAAGGTCTCGGAGGTTTAGGTGATGAAAGGGTGGTGAAATGGTTGCAAACGTGAAGGTGACGGATCCAGAGAAACTGGCCTTGCTCTATGAACGATTTCGAGATGTCTGTCTTGTAGAGAAGGAAGTGTGGAAGGAAATTTTTATGCCTCGAGAACCTGCATCAGGTCCAGTCCGTACAAATATCCAGGATCGGTATGCCGTGGAGATTGACGAGCCTGCGGTTGAGGATGCTCTTGATGCGAACATTCCGCTTGGAGCAGCTGCCCTCGGCGCCGCCATCCAAGAATACCGTACGCATATTTCTTTCTATGGAAAAGAGTGACGAGAATATCACTGGACACGGCAGCGGCGTCTGCGCCGCTGCCGTCCTGCAGCCTGAGAGCAATCGGGGGGCATTACAAACGTTGGAGTGCTGCGATGCGAACTTCAATCGGTGGGTGTGTCGAGAATAAGCTCATGAATCCACTGGATTGGCCGGATATTTTCATCGTGGCGAGCGCATCTTGCGGTGAGTGCTGGAATTGAGTGTGAGTCACCCATCGATCAATGGCTTGAAGTGCACCGATCATGGAGTCTTTCCCGTATACCTTTGCCGCAAAGGCATCAGCTCCAAACTCCCGACGACGTGAAAACCAACTGATCACGATGGAGGCCAGGATGCTGACAATGATCTGAAGCACTAAGGACAAGCCAAAACCTAAGGCGGCCTGATTCCGTTCCGCAAAGAATCGCCGCACCCACATGGCGATGTAATAGACGAAGGTATTCATGAGCCCGGCCAGGACGGTCGTAACGAACATGTCGCCGTTGTACACGTGACCCATTTCGTGAGCCAGAACTGCCTTCACCTCGTCTTTTTTGAGGTTGTGCAGCAATCCCGTTGAAACGGCCACCATGGAATTGTTCTTGCTTGGTCCTGTTGCGAAGGCATTGGGGTCTGGAGAATCGTAGATCCAGACCTCGGGCATAGTAATCTGTAGACGCTGCGATATGTCCTGCACAGAACCAAAAATAAGTTGTTCGGCGTGAGAACGAGGTTGGGTAATCTGCTGGCAGTTGAGCATGGCTCTCGCCATTTGCTTTGAGAACGCCAAGCTGATGAATGCCCCGCCGAACCCGAACATCGCGGCCCATACCAAGGACGTCAGATCAACGGAACCTCTGACGTCAATTCCGAACATCGGTAACATCACATTGATGACGATTGGAACCGTGATGGACAGCGTCACCATGATCAGAATATTGGTAATCAACAGCAGGCCAATACCTTTGAGCCACTTCATCGATATCCTCCTTGAGATACGTGCACGCACGTGTCCTGTTCGCAAGTACTTGACGTATCTAGATTATACACACATGCATCTGCAAATGACACCCTCCGTCAACGTGTGTTCTCGGGGAACATAAGATTGTACCAGGGAAAGTCAAGGAGCCGAAGGCTCTGATGCATTGATGTCAGGTTGACCCTTTTCAGATGTTCCTGTTAGAAGGTTCTCATCTTGTAAACTCCTTCCGGCGAGAATAGAAGTTGCGAGGCCAATCACCGTATTAAGAAAAGGTGTTATGCGCCAAGGGCTTACAATGGTTACCAGGACGGTCTCTTTCAAGCGGGAGTTGCTCCGTGATCTTTTGAAGCAGGTATCGCGGTTGTTTTACACGACGCTGGTCGTAGTGCCAGCGGATGTGCGCGATCAAGTCAGTCTTGCCTATCTGTTTGCCAGAGCTGCCGACACGATTGCCGATACGGACTTGATTGACCGGTCACGGCGGTTAGAGTTTCTCAGTCAACTCAAGGGACAGTTTGTTAGTGACCAGATTGTGTGGAGCCAGGTCCAGAATATCCAGCGGGCGCTCGGACCGGTCCAACACGATTCAGCCGAACGAACGTTGCTCGAGCGATTGGATGAGTGCTTCAGGCTCTTCCTAGATTTTTCGCCGGATGATCGACGCCGGGTGCAGCGGCTTATGACAACGTTGACGCAAGGCATGGAAATGGATTTGAGCCAGTTCCTCGGGAAGTCTGCGGACGAACTTGTGGCGCTGAAGACGCTCGATGACCTGGATCGGTATACCTATTACGTGGCCGGATGCGTGGGAGAGTTTTGGACCGATTTGATGTGTGCCCATCGAAAGGCGCTGGCTTCGTGGAATGTGCGGGAGATGTCGGAGGCTGGTGTGCGGTTTGGGAAAGGCCTGCAATTGACAAATATCGTCAAGGATATTGCCTATGATCTTCAGAAGGGCCGCTGTTATGTGCCTGAGCCGATGCTGGCTGAGGCAGGATTGACGCCAGGGGATTTACTTAATCCCGCCAATCTACCGAGGTTTCGGCCGGTGTTGAGCAAACTCATTCGCATGGCGACCGACCATCTCGACCAGGGGTGGCGCTACACGATGTCTATTCCGCGCTATGAAACCAGGTTGCGGCTGTCTTGCATGTGGCCGATTCTTTCGGCTGGGGAGTCGCTCAAGCGGGTCCTCCACTCACCCGATCTCCTGAATCCCTCAGTGAAAATCAAAATTCCACGCAGCAAGGTCTATTGCATCTTGGCCATGACGACTGGCACGGTCGCCTGCGGATATTCCGGCACTGTGTACTGGGGGCATTTACGGAAACAGATCGCGTAATTTCTCGGTCAGACGAGGGCGGAACGGTCATCTTTTATTCCGGCTATACTTCCATTAAGATGCGAACAAGTGTGTTGTTGCGTTCTGTGCGAGGGGCTTCCATTGAAGGCCAAAGTCAACTTTTTCTGCCAATCGTGCGGCCATCCATCACCCCGATGGCTGGGCCGCTGCCCTGATTGTGGCGGCTGGAATACTATGAAAGAGGAGCGGCAGGCGGCCACCGGAAAGGGCCGCCCTGTCGCGATGAAGATTGAGCAGGTTAGAGCCACACCGATCGGTGAAATTGAGGTGGTCGGCGAAGACCGGCGCCTCACCCGTATTAGCGAGTTCGACCGAGTATTGGGTGGTGGAGTCATTCCTGGGTCAGTCATCTTGATCGGAGGCGATCCTGGAATCGGCAAGACCACGTTACTACTTCAGGCCTTGCCGCGCGTTGCTTCCAAAGACCAGCCGGTGTTGTATGTATCTGGTGAAGAGTCGCCCCGCCAAATTAAGATGCGAGGTCAGCGGTTAGGTATCGATCATCCAGGCTTGCTGATATTGGCGGAAACCTCGCTTGAACAGATCCTGAAGTCCGTACAGGAAATCCAGCCAGCCGCGATGGTCGTCGATTCAATTCAAACGGTGTATACGGAGCAGATTACATCGGCACCGGGCAGCATCAGCCAGGTGCAAGAGGTTGCCGGACAGCTCATGTGGTTTGCCAAGCGAGCCGGTGTGCCGGTCTTCATCATTGGGCATGTGACAAAAGAGGGAGCAATTGCCGGGCCGCGTTTATTAGAGCACATTGTTGATACGGTGCTGTACTTCGAGGGCGACAAGGGCCATAGCTATCGCATCCTGCGTGCTGTAAAAAATCGGTTTGGTTCAACCAATGAAATCGGTGTATTTGAGATGAAAGATGGAGGATTAAACGAAGTCAATAATCCCTCAGAACTCTTCCTGTCTGAGCGTTCCCAGCAGAGCACGGGTTCCGTGGTTGTGTCGAGCCTTGAAGGTACGAGGCCGATTTTGGTCGAGTTGCAGGCATTGGTGTCCTCGACGAGTTACGCCATGCCGAAACGTATGGCCAATGGGGTGGAGCTGAATCGAGTGTCATTGTTGCTGGCCGTGATGGAAAAACGACTGGGGCTGCACCTGTCCAGCCAGGATGTCTATGTGAATATTGTTGGGGGGATGCGCATCGATGAGCCAGCAATTGATCTTGGAATCGTTGCGGCGGTGACATCGAGCTTGCGAGAAATCCCCATTGAGCCGGGCTTATTAATCCTCGGTGAAGTAGGGCTTGGCGGTGAAGTCCGCGCGGTCAGCCAGGTGGAGCTGAGAATTCGTGAGGCGGCAAAAATGGGGTTCAAGCGCTGCGTGTTACCTGAACGGAACTTGAACAAACTTGAACCACTCGGTGGTATTGACTTAGTGGGTATTCATGAAGTGCGAGAGGCGCTGGATGTGGTGTTGGCGTAACCATTGTGTACGCGGCACATTTCACGCTTCACGCGGCGCAATCGTGTGCCTGCTACTGGCCGGCTGTGCTTTGTTTCAGTCGGGGCCAGAGGTGTCGTTCATACGGCCAACAGCCGAAGAATTGACGGCATTGCTTCGCCAGAGAGAAGCTGCCATTCATTCGATGAAAGGCGTGTTCAGCGCCAAATTACGCGGCGGGGTGATTCCTATCGTATCCCGCCTCGAGGGTACTGTGTACTATCGCCGCCCGAACGCGTTGCGTCTCAGGGGATTTAGTCCCATCGGGGTTGAGCTGTTTGAATTTGTTCAATCGGATGATCTGTACAAACTCAGGCTGCCGACTATGGGGCGTGAGCTATTTGGACGGGAATCTGAGATGGAGAAGATGGGCAAGCTTACGCGTCCGTTTCAGTTGAGCGTTTGGGCGATGAATGGGGTGTTAGGGGCCAGTACGCTCGGTATTGGAGAAACTGTCAAGCTGACGGAAGATGGGGACCGGTATCGACTGGATGTATATGCGGCCCCGAATAGGGCTGTACATCAACGGGTACTGATGCGCCACTTGTGGTTTGATCGGCGAACATTGCTGGTAATTCAGGAAGATCGATTACGGGAAGATGGTGAGGTAGATGCGAGGATTCACTACGAAGATTTCCGGCTGCTCGACAATCAGACCGGTAAATCTTTGCAGGACAACTCCGCTGCGGCATCCCTCTTGATCCGTCCATTTAAGATTTCTCTTGAGGATGGGAGCGGAGTTGGAAGCGTCCAGGTCCTGTTCCACGAAATGCTCCTGAACCAACCGATAAAATCTGAACAATTAGGTCAGGTATTATAGCTAAAGTACTATAATTTAAGCTAAAAGATCAGATCATGTAGACACATGAGAATTCTTGGAATTGAGACGGCCACCTCATGGCAGAGCGTCGCGCTTCTTGACGGTAATCGGATCCTTGCTCGCCAGGATCAGGACGCCACTGGCGCTCATGGGACGTTGCTGTTGCCGGCAATTCACCGGCTGCTCAAGGATGCGCAATTGCGGCTTAGCGATCTTGATGGGTTGGCCTGTTCAGCGGGGCCGGGTTCGTTTACTGGGATTCGTGTCGGGCTGGCAACCTGTCTTGGATTGCGTGCGGCAACGGGCATTCCGCTTATGCTGATCCCGACATTGGAAGCACTGGCCTGGGATGTGAATGCGTCGGGGTTGCCCCTCTGTCCGATTGTGACAAGCCGCAAGGGGGAAGTCTTTTGGGCGGTGTTTCGGCGGACATGGGATGATCAACTGCATCGCATGCTTTCAGAATGCGTGGGGGCACCCGCCGGCTTGGCACAGAGTCTGACCGAGCACACGTTGGTATTTGGTGATGGGTGGTCTGCGATGGGAGCAGAGATTCGTGCCGCGCTGCCTGTATCCGTCACGGTGACTGCAGGCCCCCCGGAGGTCAAGCCGTCGGCAGTGGCTGTAGCAGTCTTGGGGGCGCAGCGGTTCCGCAGGGGTGAGGTTGCCGGTGACCGAGTGGAGCCTTTGTATGTGCAGCGGGCCGAGGCAGAACTTCAATACGCTCAGTCTGGAGGGGGGTCGCCAGTGAGGCGTCGTCAAGAACGGGTGACGAAAAAAAATGCTGACCGACTGGCAAGAGAGTACCAACGACGGCAATCACCGGATCAACCGAGGAAGGTACATGACTGAGGCTCCCTTCCGGATCATACCAGCCACGGCTGATATGCTAACGGACATTATGCAATTAGAAGAAACTTGCTTCTCGGCCCCGTGGACGCGCAAAATGATGGAGGCAGAATTGACCGGTAATCAGTTTGCCCAT
>VGXB01000054.1 GCA_016873515.1 Nitrospira sp. | reverse complement strand
CATCAACAGCGAGAGAAAGGTCGACGACAGAAAAAGTTTGTCGGCCAGCGGATCCAGGACCATGCCCAGTCTCGTTTGCTGATTCCACTGGCGCGCGAGAAAACCGTCGATCACATCAGTCAGTCCGGCCACGACCAACACCAACAATGCCACGCCGTAGGCGCGATAGGCCATGCATGCGATGAAGATGGGAAGCAGCAGGATACGGAGCAGCGTCAGACTGTTGGGAATATTCATGTCCATGAATAGGTTATGAACAGAATCTCTGATAAGGGAAGGTGCAAATCATAGTAATAGACTCTCATCTTGTCAACGTGGTTGCAGTCACCGAACATCCCCCTTTATAATTGCTCCTCGACGTTGCGCCGAACAATACCGATGCTGATCGCGATTCCGGAGGAGTACATGAGCACTTTGCCGTTGATCTTCAAAAAAGAAGGACTCGTTGAACGACACCAGATCGAGGGTGTCGACCCCAGCGACCGCTATTTCAACCGCGCCATCCTCGTGAATCGAACAGCATCCGGTTATTCCGCCAAGGTCACGTATGAAGCCTTTGCAGTCGAGAGCGGGTCCCATTCCACCATCACCGCAACGGTCAAGGAACTGGTCGAAAAGCTTCAGGGATTCGGATTCACCCGCATGCGAACCAGGGCCAACTTCAAAGGGGCTCGCTACCTGGCGGAAAAAGAAACCTGGATCGACTACAACAACCGGCCTTAGCGTTTCCCCGTACATTCCTGATAGACAAGATCGTGGATCACCGGACGAAACGATCTAATCCTGTCATTGTGTCTGGTCGGGTGGACCCGATTTGAGAGCAGTACCACTTCCAACTCACATACCGGATCAATCCAGATCGACGTCCCTGTAAATCCCAGATGGCCGAACGATTGGCTGGAAAAGAACTGCCCCGAGGAAGATGGTGACGACGGGGTATCCCATCCTAGCGCCCAACTAGACCCAGATATCCTCTCATGCCGTGATGAAAACTCCCGCACGATGCCGGGATCAAACACCGACGATTTTCGGTGATAGCCCGCAAGCCAATGGCCTGTGATGGCCAATACCGCTTCGGCGGACCCGAAAAGCCCTGCATGCCCCGCCACACCGCCCAGTGCCGCTGCGTTCTCGTCATGTACCTCTCCGCATAACAGCCGCCCCCTCCATGGATCCCATTCGGTCGGTGCGATGTGGCCGATCATCGTCGATCTGTAGATTTCTAATTCCTGTCCTATGGGGAGATAGCGGAACGGATCTGCCCTCAGCGGTTGGGCAATGTGCTCAGCCACAAAACGGTCAAGAGGACTGCCGCTCATTCGTTCCACAACGAGTCCAAGTAACATGAATCCCAGATCGCTATAGAGACTCCGTTCCCCCGTCGTATAGATAAGTGCCTCTCGTTTCATCAGCTGGAGAAATTGGCGAGTGGCATTCGCCCTGCCGTCTGGTGATATGGGCAGTACTGCGTCTAGGCAGAGTTGCTTATAGAACGCCCGCCAGCCTGAAAGGCCAGCGCTATGGATTAACAGATGCCGGATTGTCGCAGGCCCGACCGGCGCCTCTTCCAATTCCGGCCACACGGTATCAATGCGATCATCAAGCCGGCATTGCCCCCGTTGGACCAGCAACGCAAGCGCCGTCACGGTCGCCAACGGCTTCGTCAGTGAGGCCAAGTCATAAATGGTCGTGGATGTGACGGGAGTACTGGAGGGATCAGAAGAAAGGTGACCAGCTGGGATCACCCAGCAACGGTCTCCTCCTTGTCGAACGGCCAGGACAGCGCCGGGAAAGATTCCGTCTGCAACAGCCCGATTCAGCGCCGCGTGGATTGACGGAGGTGTCATCGTAATTGCCGCAAGCTCGGCCAGATATTGCTCTAGGTACGAGAGAAACGGCTCGCGGGTAGTCAGCGGGCTGGGCTCGACTCGCTCTGCATCTTCTCTTCAGGAAGCACGCCGCTGTCTTGATAGGCCTCACTGGCTTCGACATCCAGCATACGCTCGAACGTGTGGAGGGTCGCTCGCATTCGCTCCACCATCAGCAACCGCTGCTTTTTCAGTATCGAGAGATCCCGTTGTGTCTCGGCCAGCTCAACCCGCGCCTGCCGAAACAATTCGCCGGCTTTCAATTCCGCTTCCTTGGTGATTAACTCGGCATCGCGCTGGGCGCTTCGCTTGACGTCGTCAGCCAGCGACTGTGCCGAGACCAGGGTATTCGACAAGGTCATTTCGGTCTGTTTCAATTCTCCCACCTGCTGCTCGAACAAAACAATGCGCTCCCGCAATCCCACATTGTCGCGGCTTAAGGATTCCACAGTTTGCGCCACTTCTTCAAGAAACCGGTTGACCTCATTCCGATCATACCCTCGCAGCTTAACCTGAAAGACCATTTGTTGAATGTCGAGTGGCGTGATTTTCATGGCACCCCCCGTTGAATTGGATCAATTCATCTGCAGCGCCCAGTCTTTGAGTGATTGTGCCACTGCAATCTGCAAGAATGTAATTGCCACAATCGCGACCAGCGGCGACAAATCCACACTCATTCGCCAGCCAAGGCGCCGCCGGATCGGCGAGAGAACCGGCTCTGTCACCCGATCCAGAAACTGCACGATGGGATTCCATGGATCTGGATTGACCCAGGAAATCAGAGCCCGTGCAATAATAATCCAGGCATAAAACGTCAGCACATAATCGAGCACGGTGGCAAACCCCATGAGAATGTTCCCCATCACAAACATCAGCGCCCCAATTCCTGCGACCGCTTTGTCGCCGCTTCAACGGCACTGATCAGTGCCGCCCGTAACCCACCCTGTTCCAAACGGTGCAGGCCAGCGATAGTGGTCCCTCCAGGAGACGTCACCTGATCCTTGAGCCGAGCCGGATGTTGCCCGGTCTCCAAGACCATCTGCGCAGCACCCAGGACAGTTTGCGCGGCAAGCACTTCGGCAATGGCTCGCGGCACCCCCATTTTTACCCCGCCGTCGGCCAGAGCCTCAATGGCGAGAAATACATAGGCCGGGCCGCTTCCACTGAGGCCGGTCACAGCATCCATCAACCGTTCTTCGACCGGCACAACTTTTCCAACTGACTCGAAAATACCGCGCACGGACGCTACGTCCTGCTCCTGTACCCCATCCCCAATCGCCAACGCGGTCATCCCCTGCTGCACCATGGCTGGCGTATTTGGCATCGCTCGAACGACACGCACGCGCGGCCCGCAGGTATCGGTGATGCGGCCGATCGGGACTCCGGCCACAATCGACACAACGAGGACCTTGGCCAACTCAGATTCGATTTCCTTCAGCACTCGATCCAACACCTGCGGCTTGACAGCCAACACCACAATATCGCCCCAAGCCACGACCGTCGAATTTGATCCACTGGTTTGGACGCCGTATTTCGTCTTGAGGAAATCGAGCCGGTCGGCCATCGGATCGGAAACGTGAATGTGATCCGGCTGACACAGCTTGGCAGCCAGCATCCCACCGATCAGCGCCTCAGCCATCTGCCCGCCACCCACGAATGCCACTTTCTGCGCAAGTAAGGGACTAGCCATGGCGTGCTCCAAAAATGGCCGACCCGATACGAACCAGTGTCGCCCCTTCCTCCACAGCAATGGCATAATCGTTCGACATCCCCATCGATAGCTCGTCCATCCTGACGCCAGGAATCCTCTCCGCAACAACAGCCTGTGCCAAGTTCCGAACCTGGATAAAATAGGGTCTGGCTGACTCCGCTTCAGCCGTTGGCGGGGGAATTGCCATCAATCCTTTGATCCGGAGATAAGTCAACGGCGCCATGGTTGCAACCAGCTGTACCAGCCCATCAGGACGAAAACCTGCCTTTGTCGACTCTCTTCCGACATTCACCTCGAGCAAAACGTCTTGTGCGAGCCCCACCTCTCCAGCACGCCGATTGATCTCATGTGCCAATTCCACACTGTCAACCGAATGGATCAGATCGAACAGGCCGACGATCGAACGAACCTTCCGCCGCTGAAGCTGTCCAATAAAATGCCACTGGACTTGAGTCTGCGCAAGCGCTTCGATCTTCGGAAGCGCCTCCTGCACACGGTTTTCTCCGAGAACCGACAGCCCCGCATCCATCCCCTCCCGAATATGCTCGACAGGTACGGTTTTCGTCGCAGCCACCAAGCGAACACAGTGAGAATCACGTCCTGACTTCTCGGCTGCGGTACGGATGTTCGAGAGAATCCCTCGAACTCGATCGGCGATCGATTCTCCGGTAATCATATCCATCCTGCGCCTCGACTCCCATCGTCCTGGTCGCCCAACCTGGCGAATCACCTCTATTCTAGCGGAAGAGGTGAACAATTGGCAGAGGAACAGGATTTCTCCTACAGAGGAGCAAGACCAATCGCACTGACCATCGTGCCGATCACTTTTCCCTCACGCCGGTACGAAAAGAACAAGTCTTCATGGCAAATTGTACACAAGTTGACACAAGTGATGGAGTCCTGCTGTATGCCGGCATTCCGTGCCTGTTCTCTGATGAGCATCTTCAGATCGAGATGGGCCTTGCCATCCCGTTGTCCCCGCACCACCCTTTGGTAATCGGGACAGGCCTCCGGCAGTTTATCCAACACCGTTTGGTCCACTTCATAACAGCACACGCCCGCCGATGGGCCTATGCTGACCTGCACATGATCCGGCACCGTACCGAATTGTGATTCCATCACCGCAATAGTTTTCCCAACAATGCCCGCTACCGCTCCGCGCCATCCCGCATGCACAGCCGCAACGATTTTCCGCTTGGAATCGTGCATCAAGACAGGAACACAGTCCGCTGTCCTCACCGCCACCATGATGCCTCGTTGATCGGTGACCAAGGCATCCCAGCCGCCGGAAAACCTGTCTGACGACGTCAGGGCACGATCCACCACAAGCGCATCGGTTCCATGCACCTGCTTCACCGAAAGGATCCAGAACGATCGCCCGACTCCTTCGATCTCCTGAGCCGGAGCAGGCGTTCCGACTTCATACGCAAGGTGAACGGCATGCCGGCGCGTCCCAAAGAAGTGGCGCACACCGCTTTTCGGGGGAGCAAAGGCCGGAACGGTTATGACCGAGTCACTCATCATGGCTGCCTGTTCTGAGCAAGTATGTTCATACTATCAATCATTCGACAAGCTAGTCTGCCTGCTTACGCAGAAACGTCGGCACATCCCACTCATCGTCCGCCGCCAGAGCCGCCCGATCGATGGATTCTCGGACCTCGTTTATCCGCCGCAAGAACGTCGGACGATCAAGATCCTGCACCGAACGATCGGCACCCCCCCCCGCACTCACTCCGGCCAGCACCGGCTGGGCCATTTTTGGCGCTCGAGCCGCGGAACGCTCAGCTCCCACTGCCGTGACAACCTCAGCTTCTGTCTCGAAGCCGGTCGCAATGACGGTAATAATCAGATCCTCTCCCAGATCGGGATTGATAACTTGGCCGACGATAATATTGGCTTCGGAGTCGGCCGTCTGTTGAATGATCGAGGCAGCCTCCTCAACCTCATGAAGCGACAGATTCGTCCCACCGGTGATATTGAGGAGTACGCCGCACGCACCTTCAACACTGCCTTCCTCGAGGAGAGGACTGCAGATCGCCTTTTGGGCGGCGTCGATTGCCCGATTCGGCCCACGTGATACCCCCATGCCCATCACGGCCCGTCCCGTATAGGACATCACGGTCCGCACGTCGGCAAAGTCGACGTTCACATGCCCTGTCGTCGTGATGACATCAGCGATGCCTTGGATGGCCTGCCGCAAGACATCGTCTGCAACTTTGAACGCCTCCAAGAGCGGCGTCGATTTATCAACAATTCCCAATAACCGCTGATTCGGAATCACCAGCAGCGTATCGACGTGGCGACGCAAATCGCGGATACCTTCCTCCGCATGTTTATGTCGCCGTTGCCCTTCATATTGAAACGGCTTCGTCACCACACCGACCGTGAGAATCCCCATCTCGCGGGCAATGCTGGCGACGATCGGCGCGGCACCGGTGCCCGTTCCCCCACCCATTCCGGCGGTAACAAACACCATGTCCGCCCCTTCGAGGCACTCCTTAATATGGTCCCGACTCTCCATCGCCGCTTCCTTGCCGATTTCCGGCTTGGCTCCTGCGCCCAACCCGCGCGTTCGCTCAGGCCCCAGCTGAATCTTGTACGGCGCCAGAGAGCGATTAAGCGCCTGGAGATCCGTGTTGCCGGCAATGAAATCGACGCGGGTCAGGCCAGACGTGATCATAGTATTGACCGCGTTGCATCCGCCTCCGCCGATGCCGATCACCTTAATGCGGACCGGTGACACCAAATCTTCCTTGAATGAAAACATTAAGACACCTCCTCACCTCTCCCCGTGTGACAACGTCGTCGCACACAAGGGCTCTGAGTTAAAAGACCTCGAAAACTCGCTTCGTCCATCCCATCATTTTGGCCCACGGACCTCCACTGTGAAGTCCCGCTGCCTCCAAATCATCGGCATGCCGGCGGGCCCGCAGCAACAACCCAACCCCCGTCGCATAACTGGGGTGACCGACCACGTCCCGCAACCCGCCGATCTCGGAAGGCATGCCCCGCCGAGTCGGCAGGTTCAACATTCGTTCGGCCGCGTCCGGCATGCCTTCCAAGAGTGACGTACCCCCGGTGATCACTGCACCAGCACCCAGCATGCCCTCATAGCCTGCGCGTGCAATCTCCCGCCGAACCAGATCAAACATCTCTTCGACGCGCGGCTCGAGAATCTCGGCGATGTCTCGCCGCGAAAAAGTTCGAGCCGGACGATCACCAACCGACGGGACTTCGACCACGTGATGTCCGGTCACCAGTTCGGTTCGTGCCACTCCATGCTGCGTCTTGACTTTTTCCGCTTCCGTTTGCGACGTGAGCAGACCGATCGCCAGGTCTCTCGTGAGATTCTGCCCCCCGATCGGAAGCACGGCCGAATGCCGAATACTGCTGTCAAGGAAAATGGCGAGGTCAGTGGTCCCACCGCCCAAGTCGATCATAACCACTCCCAATTCACGCTCTTCGTGGCTTAGCACCGCTTCACTGGACGCAAGGGGCTGGAGAATGATGTCCACGACGTCAAGCCCCGCCCGATTGATGCTCTTGATGATGTTTTGGGCCGATGTCACGGCACCCGTGATCACATGCACGTTCACTTCGAGACGGTTCCCCGACAGGCCCAGCGGTTCGCGCACACCTTCCTGCCCATCCACCATGAACTCTCTGGGCAATACATGCAGAATCCGGCGTTCGTGCGGAATCACCGCCATCGTGCGCGCACTTTCGATCGCCCGATGAATGTCTTCGCGTGTGACCTCGGCATGCTTCAACGCGACAACCCCTCTGCAGTTTTCGGCGGAAATATGGCTGCCGGCAATACCGGTGTAGACGGAGTTGATCTGCACCGCTGCCATCAACTCCGCCTCTTCGACGGCCTTCTTGATCGATTCGGCTGTGCTTTCGATATCGACAACGACACCTTTGCGCAGCCCCCGGGAAGGGCTCGATCCGACTCCAATCACATTCAGCCATCCCGTGTCGGTCAGTTCGGAAACGATCGCACAAATCTTGGTCGTCCCGATGTCAAGTCCGACAAAGATATGTTCTCGTTTCGACATCGCCCTTACCCCCTTTCCCGCACCACAACGCGGTTTTTGTACCGAAGATCCACGTCACTGGGTCCATCGCCGGCTCCGTCGAAGTTCAGTGTTCTCATAGCCGGGACAACCTGTTGAAATCGCTGCCATTGATCGCCGAGACCGTCCTCGCCGAAGTGGAACTGCACGCCTCGAACGGTGGCGACAAGATTTTCAGGATCAGCGGCGTTCACATGCAGCCGCCCCTCATAGGTCAGCCCCATTAGCCATGCCAACTCGACCCCGGTGGTAACTGCTTGCCGCACTGCCCCGTCGCCCCGCAGTAACTTTTCTACATCGATACCCGTCACCATCGGCAACGAGCCATCATCCAAATCCCCTAACCGCACAAGCACATGGCCCTCTTTATCACCAAGAAAATTCTCTCCACCAGCCCGGACAACCACCGCGGGCTTTCGCTCAACCACCGCGATTCGCACTTCATGCAATGGCACGCGCTCGACGACTGCCTCTTTAATCCACGGATGAGCTTCCACCCGCGCCTTGACGGCGGACGTGAGGACATGATGAATCGGCATACCGGGCTTCACCCCAGCCAGATCAAGGATCTCCTCGCGATCGACACGATGCAGGCCATCCACAGCCACCGTGTGAATCTCGAGCAACTTTCGAAAAAACGGCCACTCCTGTTGCACCGCAACGGCCCCTAGCCACGCCATCACTCCCACAAAGGTCATCGCCCCTCCCCACTGGACGATGGTCTTCAATCCGGCTAGAGCCTTGGTCCTTTTGACTTCGATCTCCTGACCCGTGTGCGACTCCTTCCATTGGTTCTTCCGCGGTCTGGATGAAGAGACGGGTGGGCGCTTCCGAAACATTCCCATCATGCCAACTCCTTCCTCGCCGCCCGTGGAATCCCCTCGGTACGCGCGAGTGCTGACTGGAGAATCCGCACGACCAGCTGGTCGTAATCGATCCCGATCTGTGCCGCAGCCATCGGTAGCAAGCTTGTTTCGGTCATGCCCGGCACGGTATTGATTTCCAGTACGTAAGGCCGGCCCTTCGGCGTGATTCGAAAATCGACGCGGGCGGCGCCTTGACAGTCCAGCGCCTGAAATGTCCGGCTGGCCAGTTCCCCGATCTGCGTGATGATCCTGGCCGACAACGGTGCGGGGCAGCGATAGCGGGTCCTGCCCTTCTGATACTTGGCGGAGAAATCGTAAAACCCGTCCGGCGCGAAAATTTCGACGGATGGCAACACAGTCAGCGTACCATTTGGACTCCCTAAGATACCGACCGTCACTTCGTGCCCCGGAATAAAAGCCTCGACCATGGCGTCCCGATCGTACCGATGCGCCAGTGCCAGCGCCCCTTTCCACTGACTTGGTCGACGCACGATCGTGACCCCAATCGTCGAACCCTGGGACACCGGCTTCACCACCACTGGCAAGGTCAGCCTTGCCGCCTTGAGCGCCTGCACTAACGACGGCACATAGCCCCGCTGAATCACCGTGCCAGGCGGAACTGGGATCGCATGCGCGGCCAGCAACGTTTTTGTCACCACCTTATGCATACCAACGGCGCTCGCCTGGATGCCCGACCCGGTATAGGGCATTCCGATTGTCTCAAGGAAGCCCTGGATCGATCCGTCTTCGCCACCTGGCCCATGCAACGAAATAAAGGCGATGGCAATCTCATGGTCTTTCAAGTCCTGCGGCAGACGAGCGGTCACATCAATCGCGACCGCGTCATATCCGCCACGAAGCAACGACTGGTGCACCGCCCGTCCTGTGCGGAGCGAGACCTCGCGCTCTGAGGAGCCCCCCCCCATCAACACACCGATCCGCGCGCCGCTGACCCGTTTTCCTTGTCCCATGGTCTTCTTAGCCCGTATCACGTTTGCCCCACCACTTTCAGCTCAAGATCCAATGTCACACCAGTCTTCCGGACCACGTGCGCGCGAACTTTTCGAATGAGCGCGAGCACATCCTTGGCAGTGGCATGGCCCTGGTTCACGATAAAATTTGCGTGTTTCCGAGATACTTCCGCATCGCCAACACGCGCGCCTTTGAATCCCGCCGCTTCGACGACTCGACCCGCCGAATCGTTCGGTGGGTTCTTGAAGACGCACCCGGCGCTCGGCAACGTAAGCGGCTGGGTATCCCGGCGATAGCGCAAATAATCTTTCACAACCTTCTCAATGTCCGACCGGACACCAGATTTCAACTGGAGCCAGACTCCTGCTACAATTCCCGCCGGAAGCTCTGCCCGCCGATAGCTGAAAGCAATGTCCCGCGCGGGACAATCGATCACTCTGCCGGCCGACGTGACGATGCGAACCGCTTTGACCGACTCTTTCATCTCTCCCAGCCTAGTACCGGCGTTCATCATCACACATCCGGCCACAGTTCCTGGAATACCCGCCGCCCATTCCAGTCCTGCCAGTGACCGGCGAGTGGCATATCCGATAAGAGTCGGCATCCCGACACCGCCTTCGGCATAGAGCACCGATTCCGGCTCTTCCTTGATGGAGCGCAACCGTGCCAGGCTGACCACCACCCCCCGAATCCCCTTGTCACGGACAAGGAGATTCGTGCCGCCCAAAACAAACATCGGAAGTTTTCGCGCAGAGACCTGTGCAACCAAATGAACAAGATCTTCTATATCGACCGGCTCCACCAGCACGTCAGCGGGACCGCCGATTCGAAAGGACGTGTAGTCTGCGAGCCGCGCATGGAAACGAACCGTCCCCCTGAGACCGGCCATAGCCTCCTGCAATTTGGACTGACTCGTCGCCCCACGTATCTTCGCATGCGTGATTTGTCGTTCTCGCATGAGTTACGACGACGGCGCCAGCCGATCCAGAATCCCATTCCCCGCCTTCCAGATATCCCCTGCGCCCAACGTCACTACCAAGTCGCCAGGCTTCAAATGCGGCAGCACCTGATCCGGCATCGTTTCCTTCTGCTCGATAAACGTCACTGCTGGATGGCCAGCTGCGTTGATCATCTCCACGAGTTTGGCACCCGAGACACCCGATATGGGGAGCTCTCCCGCCGCGTAGACTTCCGTCACGAATACGTGATCGGCTTGATCGAAGGCGTGAGCAAAGTCTTCGAGGCAATCCCTGGTACGGGTGTATCGATGAGGCTGAAAGAGCACCACCAATCGCCGGTCCCAACCCTGTTTAGCAGCCGCCAGCGTCGCTTTGACTTCCGTGGGGTGATGGCCATAATCGTCGACAACCATGATGCCCCCGGCTTCGCCACGAAGATGGAATCGCCGTTCAACGCCGGTAAAGGTGGCCAAGCCCTTGCGGATAAGATCAACGGGAATCTCCAACTCAATCCCGATCGCGATCGCCACCAGGGCATTCGAGACATTGTGAACGCCAGGGACTGCAAGTCGAAACGGGCCGAGATTTTTCCCTCGGAAATAGGTACGAAATTCCGCACCCCATTGCCTGAAGTTGATGTCCGTCGCCTTGAAGTCCGGCACCACCCCGCCCTGGCCATGAAGTCCGTAGGACTGATACCGCTTGACGATCTTGGGAAATAGTGCGCTGAGCCGTTCATCATCGGCACACAATACCGCCAAGCCGTAAAACGGAATCTTATTGATGAATTCCAGGAAGCTCTCGTTGATGCGCTCCATCGACCCGTAATGATCGAGATGTTCACGATCCAAGTTTGTCACCGCCACGATCGTCGGACACAGACGGAGAAACGACCCGTCACTCTCATCCGCTTCCGCCACCAGCAGATCGCCTCGTCCGAGCCGCGCGTGACTACCTAGCGCGTGTACTTTTCCTCCGATCACCATCGTGGGGTCGAGTCCACCCTGCGCCAGCACGTTCGCCACCATCGAGGTGGTCGTCGTCTTGCCATGCGCCCCTGCGATCGCCAC
>VGXB01000053.1 GCA_016873515.1 Nitrospira sp. | reverse complement strand
GCGATGTCTTTTTGCATCAATAAGATTTCTTTCTTCTTGAGCCCGTGCGCGCTGGGATTGAGCAATATAGTTTCCATTTTTTTCATCTTGTCGATGCTGCGGCGGATTGTTTGAAAGTTTGTGAGCATGCCGCCGAGCCATCGTTGATTGACAAAGAACATATTCGCGCGCTTGGCTTCCTCCTCAAGGATCTCAGCGGCTTGGCGCTTAGTGCCGACGAACAAGATGGAATCTCCAGCCGCCACGGTATCCCGGACAAAGGCATAGGCCTGCTCCATGCGGGTCAGGGTCTGTTGCAGATCGATGATGTAAATCCCGTTGCGTTCACCGAACAGGAACTTCTTCATTTTGGGATTCCAGCGGTTCGTCTGGTGTCCGAAGTGCACGCCGGCTTCCAAAAGTTCCCTGATTGCTACGACTCCCATGCCTTCACCTCCCTTACAGGCCTGCAGAGCACCCGCGAATGGGCGAGGGGCATCCAGCCCCTTATTCTCAAGCCCGGCGGCGTGTATTCACGCCGATGTGGATTTGAATAATTTCCTATCCGTCGGTAGGCGGAATAGGATGGCCTTCATTGACCGGTCTTCAACTAACCGTCTAATGTATCACAGTCATGTTCGATTTTCAAGCTTGTAGACCAGATTCTTCCCTAAGATCGGTAGCTTGCGTTGATGCGAACATAATCATACGAGAGGTCGGTGGTCCACATATGCGCCTGGGCATGGCCCTGTCCCAGATGGACGAAGATCGTAAATTCCTTTTGCTTGAAGACCTGTGCAATTTTCCGTTCGGCGGCGAGTCCCTCACCGATGCCTCGCTTGACCATGAGAACGTCGTCGAAGTGCACTGTCAGATTTTCTGGATTAATCAGGACACCAGACCGGCCGATCGCACCCATGACACGTCCCCAATTGGCGTCTTCCCCAAACAATGCGGTCTTGACGAGATTGGATGTCGCGATTGTGGACGCGACTCGCTTGGCGGCTGAGATCGTCGAGGCACCCGCCACCGCGACCTTCACGACTTTTGTCACACCTTCGCCATCGCGGCAGATACACAAGGCAAGCTGTTCCGATGCATCGATTAACAGCCGCACAAATCGCTGATAACTCGGAGTCCCTTTCCGAATCAACGCATTCTTAGCCAGCCCATTGGCGAGACAGAGGACGGTATCGTTCGTGCTGGTGTCGCCATCAACGCTAATGCAGTTGAAGGACTGATCGACGGCACTCTTCAGTGCTGATTGAAGCGCTGCTGGTGCGATTGCAGCATCGGTCGTCAGATAGGCTAGCATGGTCGCCATGTTGGGATGAATCATACCGGAGCCTTTGGCCATGCCGCCGATCGTCACTATTCGACCGCCAATTGTACTGCGAATGACGACAGTTTTTGGGCGGAGATCGGTCGTAAGAATCGCTTGGGCAGCCTGTAGTCCTCCTCGACGATTTAGCTGGGCGATCAAGGTTGGAAGGCCGGTCTTGATACGATCGATGGGCAATGCTCGGCCGATGACGCCGGTCGATCCCACAAAGACGTGATGGACTGGGATCGAGAAGTGCTGTGCGACAGCCGTCGCCATCGTCTTCGCCGCGGCGAGCCCTCGTGCACCGGTGCAGGCATTGGCGTTTCCGCTGTTGACCACAATCGCCCGACCTTGGTGTCGGCGAAGATGGATCCGGTCGAGTACGACCGGCGCGGCCGCCACACGATTTTGCGTGAAGACGCCGGCGATGGGGCCCGTGACATCCGATATGACCAGCGCCAGATCGAGAATGCCTGGTTTCTTGATTCCACAGTGGATGCCGGCTGCGTGAAAGCCGAGTGGTGCAGTGACACCGGCTGTCTGATCATGCTTCATCATGTGTTGTTAATTGTGGCGTTTGGTGATGTGGTCGTCTGCCGTCGAGTCGTTACGGGTAGCTGCTTGGCATGGTAAGGCCGCTCTCTTCCGGAATGCCCATCATCAAATTCATGGCTTGGATGGCTTGGCCAGCCGCGCCTTTGATCAGATTGTCAACGGCAGCGACTGTCACGACCCATCCGGATCGAGGGTCAGCGTAGACGGCCACATCGCAAAAGTTCGAGCCCTTGATATATCGTGGATTGGGCACGATGTCTTCATAAAGACGGACAAACCGCTCGCTCTTGTAGAACTCTCTGTAGAGTGCACGCAGATCGGCAAGAGTCACCTGCTGCAGGAGCTTGCAGTAGGCTGTGCTCAAGATGCCTCGATTCATCGGCACCAAGTGCGGCGTAAAAGTAACCGTGACGGTTCTCCCGATTACAGTTGAAAGCTCCTGCTCAATTTCTGGAATGTGGCGATGTTGCCCGATCTTGTAAGGTTCCAACGACTCGTGGGCTTCTGGAAAATGATAGGGTAGGGCCGGGCTTCGTCCCGCTCCAGAGATTCCAGATTTGGCGTCAATCACAATTGTCTCCGGTTGCACCAAGCCTTTGGCAATCAATGGGGCTAACTGTAAGATCGCTGCGGTTGGGTAACACCCGGGTGACGCGACAAGTGTCGCTTTGGCGATCGCGTTCCGATGCAATTCCGGCAATCCATAGACTGCTTTTCTCAGCAAGTTCGGATGGAGATGCGGGGTTTTGTACCAGGCTTCGTAAGTTGCTGCATCCTTGAGCCGATAATCCGCACTCAGATCGACAACCAGCTTGCCGGCTTTCAGGCACGTGGCGACCGGGTCTTGCGACTTGGTGTGAGGCAGCGCCAGAAAAATTGCATCCGCTCGTTCGGCCAACATTTCTGGGGTCAGCGCTTCAAACCGGTGTTCGACAATGCCTGTCAGACTGGGAAAGACAGAGGCGATCGGCTGGCCGGCTGATTTCTCAGACGTTACCGCTGTAATTTCGTAATAGGGATGTGCGGCGGCGAGTCTGACAAGTTCGATGCCGGCGTAGCCGCTGGCGCCGGCGATGGCGATGCGAAACTTTTTGGCCATGGCGCGACCTGTGTATTGAAAGAGATAATACCGATGCACTCGAGCACAAAAAAGGGAAGGCCAGGAGCCTTCCCTTTTTCACGTGTTGGCTCCTGTGAACCCTTATCGCTTGGAGTACTGGAAGCGCTTGCGAGCGCCCTTTTGTCCGTACTTCTTTCGCTCCTTGACGCGAGAGTCTCTCGTGAGGAGTCCCTCTTTCTTGAGGGGAGGTCTCACCGAAGGCGTCATGGTCACGAGAGCCCGTGCAATAGCATGGCGAAGCGCGCCGGCCTGGCCGGTCGGGCCGCCGCCGTAAACGGTGGCACTGATGGAATACTTTCCCATGAGTCCTGCCATTTCGAGTGGGAGCTGGATGATTTGCCTGAGGGTGAGGCGAGGGAAGACCTTCTCCAGCGGTTTGTCGTTGATAGTAATCTCACCCGCAGTTCCGGTGACCCAAGCCCGGGCTACTGCGGATTTTCTTCGACCTGTTGCGTACTGTGTGGCTGTTGCCATGCTTTGCTCTCCTCCTTACGTCCTGCGTCTAATGCCTAGAGAGAAATCGGTTCCGGCTTTTGTGCCTGGTGCGGATGGTTGGGGCCGGTGTAGACCCGCAGCTTTTTCGCCATGCCGTTCCCAAGTGGATTTTTGGGAAGCATCCCTTCGATCGCGCGTGTCAGCAATTCCGTGGGATCTTTCCGGAACACATGTTCTGCCGTGGAGGTCTTCAGGCCGCCGGGATACCCGGTGTGGTGCCGGTAGAGCTTTGTTTCCATCTTGCTGCCTGTCAGATGAATCTTTTCCGCATTGATGATGACCACATGATCACCCATGTCTACGTTCGGCGTGAACGTAGGCCGGTGTTTGCCTCTCAGGACAGCAGCCACCCGGGCGGCCAGACGCCCGAGTGTCTTGCCTTCGGCATTCACGAGATGCCAGGTTTCTTTCACGTCGACTGGTTTTTCGAAATACGTCATGACACTGTCTCCACCTCTCGCAAAAATGAATTTTAAATGATGCCTACACTTCTTGGGTCCCGATATTCTTCGGAGCAAGCTTCGACAGCCATGCGTTAAGATTTTGTCCTCCGCGACGGTCCCAGACATCCTGGGTGACGTAAATCGGTGCCCGGCAGCGGAGGGCCAAAGCGATTGCGTCGCTGGGTCTGGCATCTATGGCGCGGGCTACGCCGTTGCTTTCAAGATAGACGGTTGCGAAGTAGGTGCTGCTCTTGACATTAGTTAAGACCACTTGCTCCGTTTTCACACCGAAGTGTTCGCCGAAGCTCTTGATTAGATCATGACTCATGGGCCGTGGCGTGACCAAAGTGTCCAGGGCTCGCCGGATCGATTCACCTTCTGCCGCACCAATCCAGATTGTGAGCAATTCTGTTCTGCCGTCGGTGCGAGACAATACGAGAATCCACGTATCCGTATTGGGATCTTCGACGACCCGATCAACGGTTAGTTCGAGCAGCGACTCGGTGGTATTTGATGTTTGTTGCTGCATGGTGTGCGTGTCAGGAATCCAGCTTTCCAAAGTCTTCAGGTTTCAAATTTTCGAGCCATTGATCAAGTTCTTCCGAGATCTGCTTCCGGATGACCGATTCATTCGCAAAGATCGGAGCTTGTGACCGGAGTGCCAACGCAATGGCGTCGCTGGGCCTGGAATCTACAGTATATTCAGAATCTTCGTAGGTCAAATGGATCTTCGCGTAATAGGTATTTTCATTCAAATCAGTAATGACGACACTGATAACCTTGGCGTTAGCGGCGTTCAGATACTCCTTCATGAAGTCATGGGTCATTGGCCGGGGAGGCGCAACGCTCTCCAAGGCTAGGCTGATCGAGCTGGCTTCAGACTTACCGACCCAAATAGGCAGCATCTCCGATTGGTCCTCATCTCTCAAAATGACGATGTAGGCGTTATTATAGGGGTCGAACATCAACCCCTTCACTTGCATCTGCGTAATCATGCCGAACGGAGCTCTTCTACAATAATTTCTTCGCCTCTCTCTATGTGACGAGGCGGGACAGTTACTTCAATCGTATGTATCACTTCCGAATTCGAGATGTCAACGAACTCGGCGACATCACAGGGAAAATCTTTTTAGGGACTTTGCTGTTCGGTGCAAGACAGGCGTAATCGATCTGGTCATGCGCTTGGCGGGCGGTAGTTCTCCGTAATCTTGGAGGAGTCGGCTTGTTCACCCAACTTCAAGAAGGCCTTCATTTGTTTACGGACCAGATCGCGTCCACTTTCGTCGCCGAGATTGACTTGGTATTCATTGATGACCATGACACGCATTCCTTCCCATTTCCTCCAGCAGCCCGTGCATACCTTAGCTTTCACCTCTGCTTCGAGCTTGCCGAGAAAGAGGGGAGCGGTAATGGCTTCCCCCGTCTGTCCGCAGGTGATACATGCCACGTCTGCCATGTGCGCGCACTCCTTATGTTTGTATCATTTGCAATGGTTTGAAATGATTTGACATTCTAGCAGACCGGTCTCTTTGAAGAAAAGAGGCTATGCCGATTGACCCTTGGCGGGAGCCATGCTAGAAAGGCAGTCTGCCGTGTTCTGTAGTGACGAGTGTGCCCGGATGGCGGAACTGGCAGACGCGCCGGACTCAAAATCCGGTTCTCGTAAGAGAGTGGGAGTTCGACCCTCCCTCTGGGCACCAAACCGCGCGGCAACATAGAGGTTGCAGATTCGTCGAGATCCGCCGTGCCGAGGCAATAAACTCTTGACAGGATGGGGCTGTTGTCCTAAGTTCTTGGAACGATTCGATTCAGAAAACCAGATTTGTCACTCTGTGTGCACAAGACCAGCTATTGTTAGGCCTTATATCTTCCAAGCATGTTTTCTATTAACTCACAAGGAGGCAGTACATGCGTAAGGTGTTGGCACTGGGAGCCGCAGTCTTTTTTGTCGGCTCTGTGAGCGTTGCAGCGGCGCAGGAGCGCTTGCAACAATCATCTGGCGGATCGTCCCTCGGTGTCGGGACTGGTGTCGGCGACGTATCCGGCAGCGCAAACCGTGTTCAGGCATTCGATCGGAATACCTTTCTTGATCGCTTGTCTCAGCCTGAGACCGTGATGGGCCGTGTCTTCGCCCTTGATTTGCCCCAGCGGAAGCTGATGGTCGAGACCGGCGGGGCAGGCCGCATGCAGGATGAAGGACAGGAAGGCAAGGCGGGCTATGGTGCCCGCACGATCGTACCCTTGCAGTTGTCGGATCGGTCGAACATGCAGGCGATTCGAGAGCTCAATGTCGGCGATGAAGTCACTGTCCAAGTTGAGGAAGAGACCAGCAAGGACCAGCCGTATGGGGTTGGCAGGAAGATTGTTTTGGAAGTCTACGTGACGAACGTGGTGGCAACGCGAAAGGGATTTGGCGGACTTGGCCAGCGTCCAGATCCGTTGAACGATCGTGCAATCGCTGTCAGCGGTGGCGGGGTGACCGGCGGAATTCCTGGAGCCGTGTTGCCGGGGAAAGTGACGGGAACAATTGATACGACCATCGGTGAGTTTACGGGGTCTGCTCCGTGCTGGAACTGTGAACCGCAGCCAGGGTGGGGATATCAGGCGCAGAGCAAATCAGACTATGGTTCTGATATCAATAAGCCAAACCTCGTTAAGGGCGCACAATAAGCATTTCGTGCGAAGTGGGTTTTCACAAGGGGGCGGCTTCGGCGGCCCCCTTTTTTATGTACCGCATTGTCGATCGCACCAATGCGTCTCTGAGGATTGATCCATGAATGAAAAAAGCCAAGAGCAGTCGGCTTTCGCATCCGATGTGGAGTTGGATCTTCGAGGGGTGATTTGTCCCTACAACTTTGTCAAAACAAAACTCAAGCTTGAAACCATGGAGGAGGGCCAGGTGCTTTCCGTGTTGTTAGATGAAGGGGACCCGATTCGGAACGTCCCCCGTAGTGTTGAAAACGAAGGGCACACAGTTTTGGCGCAAGAGCGCCTTGAGCAGGCCTACCGCGTGTTGATCCGCCGTGAAGATAACTAACCATTCCTTCACCCATTCCCTCGTTTGAAAGGGCCTGTCCTGTTCTGTGGCACAGGTCGTCCTTCCTTCACAATCAGTGTGATGTCCTGAGTCGTTACGGCATTGTCCAGCTTCCGTAGAACATGTACGGCTCTTCCCTGGATGATCCGTTCATTTGGCTTCGTGAGATTACAGACGAGCGCAATATGCCGTCGAGGAGCGAAGGCTGCAATCGTACGCACGGCAAAGACGATCGATTGAGTAGAGCAAAAAGCTACGGTGGCAATCTTATCTCGGAGCCGAGTTTGCAGCCGGTGGCGGAGGGCTGATTTTGTTTCTGGCAGGGGTCCCTCAAAAAACCATGAACGGGAAGGGAGTCCTGCAGCTGCGACTGCCGCGGTCAGGGCCGAAGGGCCTGGAACGGAGACTACGCGGATGCCATAGCTATGGGCCGACTTGACAAGTAGGGAGCCTGGATCGGCGACCACCGGAGATCCCATGTCAGACACCAAGGCAACGTGTGCCCCCTGTTGCAACTGGCAAATGAGTATCGCAACTTTGTCTTGAATATTGGTGGGACCGTAACTTGTGAGGTTGGCGGTTATTCCATGATGAGCCAGCAGTTCGCGGGTGGCCACCGGGTCTTCGGATGCAATCACATCGGCTTCTGCGAGCGTTCGGAGGGCACGGACGGTCAGATCGTCGAGATGCCCGATCGGCACCGCGACAAGCGAAAGGATTCCTGCTTTGCCCAGTTGGCTGGTGTAAATCCCTGATTCACCGGCAGTTTGTTGACTCCGTTCTCGTCGCATCTATATAATTTCTTGTATATCTTGTCGGGTCCAGTTTTTTAACCGTAGCAAGGGTATACCTCATGGCAGCCGTCTGTTTTATGATTACGATGGCCCTCTATTTTGTGGCTACCATGTCGTTTCTCGCCTATCTGCTGCGCCGATCCGAAGCTCTGTCGAAGGTATCGTTGGGAATTACCGCCGGTGGGTTTCTGGTGCATACGCTCGCGTTGGCGGCGCAAATGGCCGGAACTGGTTCGCCAGCCCAACCCAGTTTCTATGAGGCCTTATCCTTTTTTTCCTGGATGATCATCTTTGTTTTCCTGGTAGTGGAGTTTCGCCATCGGATTCATGTGCTGGGCTCGTTCATGGTCCCCTTGGCTCTTGTTTCCTTGGTGTCAGCCGCGGCCCTGCCCGAGACGGTACCCACATTGCAGCCAGTATTCAAGACCCTCTGGCTCCATGTCACGCTCAGCATGCTGGGAACGGTTGGATTTGCCGTCGCGTTTGTCGCCGGGGGGATGTACCTGATTCAGGACCGGCTGCTCAAGTCAAAACGATTCAATGTTCTGTATAGTAAATTGCCGGCGCTCGATTTTCTCGATCACCTCAATCAGCAATCCATCGTGTTGGGATTTCCTATGTTGACGCTGGGGATTGTAACGGGCGCGATTTCTGCCGAGTTCACGCAGGGATCGTATGTCAGTTGGAACCCCGAGCAGACAGGTGCGCTAATCACATGGCTGTTTTATTTCGGTGTGCTGGTAGGGCGGTTGACGGTCGGATGGCGGGCCAAACGGGCCGCCTATTTGACGGTGCTGGGCTTCGCTTGCGTCATTCTGACGTTGGTGGGAGTCTTCCTTAAAGATCGCGGAGTGCTGTCGTAACATGCATCTGATTGTCGTTGGATTGAGCCATAAAACGGCGCCGGTCGAGATTCGCGAGAAGCTGGCCGTGCCAGAAAGCCGTTTGGGAGAGGCGCTTGGCCGGCTTTGCACCTATCCCGGTATCAAGGAAGGAGTCTTACTCTCCACCTGCAATCGCGTGGAAGTCTACTCTGTTGTCGACGATGTCGAAGCGGGGTACAGGCGGATCCAGCAGTTCTTGGCCGATACGCATCTGTCGCTGTCTTCCGAGCAACTCACGCCGCATCTATATTGGCACACCGGCGATCGAGCGATCGCGCACTTGTTCCGAGTGGCGGCGAGCCTTGATTCGATGATTATCGGTGAATCTCAGATTCTTGGACAATTAAAAGATGCGTTTGAAGTGGCACTGGGAAATAAGACGACCGGCGTCATTATGAACAAGGTGATCAAAAAAGCCATCTCGGTGGCGAAGCGAGTGCGGACGGAGACGAAGATCGCCGAAACGGCGGTGTCCGTAAGTTATGCCGCTGTGGAATTGGCCAAGAAAATTTTTTCCAACTTGAACGAGAAGAGCGTGCTCTTGGTCGGTGCTGGTGAAATGGCTAAACTAGCGGCGCGGCATTTGATCACGCAAGGTGTCCAGCATGTGCGCATTACGACGAGGACGCCGCAGCATGCGATCGATCTTGCCGCCAAATTCGGGGGGACTCCCGTGCCATTTGAACAGTTCAAGAATGAGATGGCCTCGGCGGACATCGTGCTTGTGTCCACGGGAGCTGCGCACTGCATCATCGGGGCAGGCGATGTCGAACGGGCAGTCGAAAAACGCGGTAACCGGCCCATGTTCTTGATCGACATCTCGGTGCCGCGGAACATCGATCCGGCGGTGCGGTATGTGGACAACGCCTTCTTGTTCGACATCGACGATCTGACGCAGCGAGTGGAGCAAAACCGAGCGGAGCGGTTGCAGGAAGCGGAGAAGGCGGAGCGCATGGTCGTGGAAGAGGTCGGGGTAATGATCGAATGGATGAAAGCGCTCGAGGTGACACCCACAATCGTCGCGTTACGGAACCGTGCGAATGACATTAAACGGATGGAAGTCGACAAAGCCCTCGGCCGTCTCGGCCATCTTTCCCCACAGGACAAGGAATTGGTTGAGAACCTGGCAGCGTCGATCATCAATAAATTGATCCATCGGACTATGGTGACGCTCAAGAGCGAGATCAATTCGTCGAATGGGCTGGCGTTTGTCGAGGCAGCCCGCCGGTTTTTCCATCTTGACCAGTCCTTATCACACGAGCCGGAATCCGGACGTGAGAACGATCGCCCCGCGTATCTTGATCCGATCTCCTCAGACTTCGAGGATGAAGAGCAAGAATCGCCGTTGCACAAGCGTGGACGGTGATTCGCGTTTGGTGTCAGCCAGAAAGGATTCGCCGTGTCTTTACCCAATGGTCCGCGCGCGACTCTGATTTTGGGAACCAGAGGAAGCAAGCTGGCGCTACAGCAGAGTCAATGGTTTCAGGGGCGTTTGCGCGAGGTGGCACCCGATGTGCAAGTCACGCTGCGCAAGATTCAGACGTCCGGCGACAAAATCGCTGATGTACCATTGGCGAAGATTGGCGGGAAGGGGCTCTTCGTCAAAGAAATCGAAGAAGCGTTGCGGGCCGGCGAGATTGATCTGGCCGTCCACAGTATGAAGGATGTTCCGGCACAGTTGCCCGACGGGCTGGAGATTCTGTGCGTACCTCCCCGTGAGGATGCCCGCGATGCCTTGATCAGCCGAGACGGGTGTCGGTTCAAGGATTTGCCGCAGGGGGCACGGATTGGCACGGCCAGTCTGCGTCGGCAGGCACAGCTCCTGAATGCCCGCCCTGATCTGCGTATCGAGATGTTGCGGGGGAATCTGGATACACGGCTGCGAAAGCTCAAGGATGGGCAGTTCGATGCCATCGTGCTGGCCGCCGCCGGGTTGCATCGGCTAGCTTGGGCTCAGGAGATTACCGAATATCTCGATCCGGTCGTCAGCTTGCCAGCGATCGGCCAAGGCGCATTAGGTATCGAAGGACGGAGTGCAGATCATTTCGTACGGGGAATCCTGGACCGCCTCAACGATCAGCCCACCGGGACGACGGTTACGGCGGAACGGGCTTTCTTGAGCCGGTTGGAGGGCGGATGCCAGGTGCCGATTGCTGCCCATGCGACCTTGTCGGATGGGCAATTAACCTTGGATGGTCTTGTGGCCAGTGTCGATGGCAAGACGATTATCCGCGAAGAGATCAGAGGAAAGATCGCAGAGGCTCATGTGCTGGGTGTGCAGTTGGCCGAACGATTGCTGGCTCGAGGCGGCGACAAGATTCTTCGCGAGATTTACGGAAGGGCCTGATGGGGCAACGAGGATCGATGGGCAAGGTCTATTTGGTTGGGGCTGGTCCAGGTGACCCCAAATTGCTGACCCTCCGCGGGAAAGAGTGCCTTGAGCAGGCGGATGTGGTGCTCTACGACTATCTTGCCAATCCCGCGCTATTGGCCAATGTATCCAATCAAGCGGAATGTTTGTATGTCGGGCGGCGAGGACGAGGAAAATATCCTGTACAGGAGGAAATCAATCGGTTATTGATCGAACGGTCACGTGCAGGGAAGACGGTTGTGCGGTTGAAGGGCGGGGATCCTTTTGTATTCGGACGCGGCGGAGAAGAGGCGGAAGCACTGGCCTCGGCTGGTGTCGAGTTTGAGATCATCCCAGGTGTGACGGCAGCGATCGCGGCCCCGGCGTATGCAGGTATACCCGTGACTCACCGGACTCTGGCCTCGACCGTCACATTTGTCACGGGGCATGAAGATCCAGACAAACCCTCCACAGGGTTGGAATGGTCGCGGCTCGCCACGAGCCATGGGACGCTGGTATTTCTCATGGGGATGAAAAATCTCCCGTCTATCGTCGCCAATTTAACGGCGGAAGGGCTGCCTGCAAACACACCCACGGGGATTATTCGTTGGGGAACCAGAGCCGCGCAGCAGACCGTGGTGGGCACGCTCGCCGATATTGTTGAGAAAGCCGAAGCCGCCAACTTGGAGCCACCGACCGTGATTGTCGTGGGTGATGTGGTGAGACTTAGGCCGCAGTTAAATTGGTTCGAGCAACGCCCGTTGTTTGGGAAACGCATCTTAATGACGCGGGCGAAAGAGCAGGTTATGGAATTGGCGGAGCGGTTGGCCTCGTTCGGTGCCGAACCGATTGAGGCGCCGACCATCCAGATTGTCCCTCCGGTTGATTGGGCCCCCGTCGATCGGGCCATCCGTGCGATCGACATGTATGAATGGGTGATCTTTACCAGTGTGAATGGTGTGGCCAAATTCATGACCAGGCTGGGAACGAATGGGTTGGACTCTCGTTGTTTGGCCGGGAAGA
>VGXB01000052.1 GCA_016873515.1 Nitrospira sp. | reverse complement strand
CTCTGAATCCGCTGTAACCCTGTTGTCCCCAGCACTAACTTGGGACCGATCTGGCCGTTCGCGCCAGGAATACCTGGAATCACATGACAGACCGGACACCCGGCACGGGTAAAAATCTCGGCGATGGGCTCTTGTCCTGTCGTCAGGGGAACCTTGTCAGACGACACCATAGCCAGCGCCGCCGTCTCCGGCTCAACCTGATGGTCCTGTGCCGTTCCGGCTTCCCGAAGAGTCCAGAGCGCATACAGCAACACAGCGCCGATGATGACAATGGTAATGACACGTTCCTTGAGCGGAGCAGACGCGCCAGAGATAGATGAGTCTGATGCGAGTGGCATGGTAGGGAATCGTACCACACCGATACGGCTGACTCTATCTCCCCTTAAGCTAATCTGACCCTAGCTGGTGTTCCATCTCTGTGATCAGGACGAGTCCGGCCAAAAAGCCAAATCGAGTGATACGTCTCAGGCACAAGCCGCTTGACAACGAGGCCCCAATCTATCGGGCCGTTGCACAATCATAATACCTGCACGATGAAACACTTCAGATAGCGCGTTTCGGGCATACTCGCCAAAATTGGATGATCGGCGCTCTGACCCCGTTGTTCAATCAACCGAATATCACGCTTGGCATCGTGTGCTGCAAGGCGGATGCTCTTCCAGAGATCTTCATCGGAGACGGGATGCGAACACGAGCTCGTCACCAAAAATCCTTCCGGTTTGAGCAGCTTGAGGCCTAGGAGATTCACATCCTTATACCCGGTCAATGCACCGGCCAGGGCCTGTGGGCTTCTGGCAAAGGCCGGAGGATCAAGAATCACCAGATCATACCGTCGTCCCGCCTTCACCAGCTTCCGCATGTCCTCGAACGCATCGGCTTGGCGATAGAGACAGCGCCCCTCCACCTTGTTCATCATAGCGTGGGTGCGAGCCATTTTTAGTGTGTCTTGACTGATATCGAGGCCTTCAACGGATGCCGCCCCGGCCAACGTGGCATGAATGCCAAACGCGCCGGTATGGCAAAATACTTCGAGCACTTCGGCACCAGCCGCGAGTTTTGCGGCGGCAAGCCGATTCTCTCGTTGATCGCAAAACCAGCCGGTCTTCTGCCCCCGTTCGACATCGACCAGAAACTTCGCCGGCCCTTCCTGAATTTCAACTTGTGTTGGGCCACTGCCGAAGAGAAATCTTCGTTCAAGCGGCAACCCTTCGAGCTGCCGACTCTTGGCCTCGTTCCGAAGATAAACGGCTGAGACATTGCACTCCTGCATCAGCAGGTCTGCCACAAGTTCCTTCCGGTTATCCATGCCAAATGATAAACACTGCATGACTAGCAGCTGATCGTACCGATCCACGATCAATCCCGGCAGTCGATCACCTTCAGCATAGATCAGCCGATACGCATTGGACTGCGTGGCCACCCGCTGCCGCAGGCGGATCGCTTGCTGAATTCTTTCTCGCCAGAACGTTTCGTCGATTCGCCGGTCTTCGAATGTCAGGAGGCGGACTCGGATTTTCGAGGACGGGTTATAGAGACCACGTCCATAGAAGTGTCCATCAGCGGTCAAGACATCGACCAAGTCCCCAGCAACTGCTTGCCCGACGGCTGGTCCGACATGACCGGCAAAAAGCCAAAGTGGTCCCCCATCAGGGAGGCGTCGTGACGTCAGGCGGACATGGGCCATCGCTGTCATTGTTTCTTCTCCTGTAACACGATCTCCCTGACTGTGTGTGGCCGCATAGTCGGTTGTCGTCCGCCTCCCCCGATCACACACTCATTGCTTGACGAACTCACGCCAGTATGTTCTTCTCATAACGCAGCATGTTAGCCGCCGTGTGAGGATAAAGAAGAATGGGCGACAAAGCTACCATTGGTTCCGCAGTGTTAGATCGCCTGCATCACCTGGGCGTCCGCCATATTTTCGGCATTCCCGGCGACTATGTCCTGTCACTCTTCCAGCTGATCGAAGCGTCTCCAATCAAACACATCGCAACCACCCGCGAAGATTGCGCCGGATTCGCCGCAGATGCCTATGCGCGGATTAACGGGATCGGCGCTATCTGCGTCACGTACTGTGTCGGAGGGTTGAATACGGTCAACGCCATCGCCTGTGCCTATGCCGAGCGCTCGCCGGTAGTATTGCTGACCGGCTCCCCGGGACTTTCAGAGCGAATACGCACGCCGTATCTGCACCATATGGTCAGGGATTTTTCGACGCAGCGCGAGGTGTTTGAGCGCATGACGGTCGCCGCCGTCACGCTCGACGATCCGCTGACTGCCGAACGGGAAATGGACCGGGCCTTTGCCGCGCTCTTACGCTATCGACGTCCCATCTATTTAGAAATCCCGCGCGACATGGTTTTCACACCGCTGAGCGGAGCAATCAAGCCAATCTGTTTGGATGATGAACCCAGCGACCCGGCCGCCTTGGAAGAAGCGGTCGGAGAAGTCCGTACGATGCTGGCCTCGGCGAAACGTCCAGCTATGCTGGTCGGCGCGGAAGTCGGCCGGTTCGGCTTGCAAGACGACCTCGCCAAGCTGGTGGAACGAATGAACATTCCGATCGCGTCGACGCTGCTTGGAAAATCCATCATCAGGGAAGACCATCCGCTCTACGTCGGTGTGTACGGCGGCCTCATCGGGCGCGATGACGTACAGCAGTTCATCAACGATTCCGATTGTCTCTTGATCCTCGGTTCGATCCTTTCGGACGTTGAAGACCTGGACACCCGTTCACCATTGCTTTTCGAAGGGCGGATCATTCATGCCACGGCCGACCGCGTCGCCATCAAACACCATCGATATGAATCCATCAAATTCCAGGATTTTGTCCAGGCCCTCGTACAGGCACCCCTCCCCTCATTCCCCTTGCGCACGCCGCCAGGACGCACTGTGACCCATGCTCCACAGCGGGGCCCTGATTTGCCGGTCACCCTCGAAAGTCTCTTTCGTCACCTTGATACCGTCCTGACTGACAAGACGATCGTGATCGCCGACGTCGGCGAATCTCTGTTTGCCGCCGCCGATCTACACGTGCGCCACCGCTTTGAATTCTTGTCACCGGCCTACTACACATCGATGGGCTTTGCGGTGCCTGCGGCACTTGGGGCCTCGTGTGCTGACCCCAGTTTGCGGCCTATCGTCCTTGTCGGAGACGGGGCTTTCCAGATGACCGGCACAGAGTTGGCCAGCTGCGTCCGCTATGGGCTGGCGCCCATCGTTGTCTTATTGAATAATCGCGGTTATTCGACGGAGCGTGAAATCTTGGAAGGGCCCTTCAACGATGTACATGAGTGGCAGTACGAGAAACTCGTCGATCTGATCGGAGGTGGCAGAGGCTCGCGCGTGAACACGCAGCGCGAGTTCGAAACCAGTCTGACAGCCGCGCTTGCGGACCAGAGCCAACCCCACCTTCTCAACGTACTTCTCAGCCCGAACGACCGTTCACCCGGCATGGTGCGGCTCGCCCGGCGCCTCGGCAAAGCACTGTCAACGGACAAACCCTAACCCGCATCACTCATGATGGATTTGACGTCGCCCCGTTGCATCCGACGACGCCTCCAACCAAGACTCTTTCTGAGCCAGAGCTAGTCTTCTTCAGGATTAACGATATGAAGCCCCACCGTTTTGGCTGCAGTCAGCAGATGCGTATCCGCACTGACAACAGTGAGTCAACGCAGCTTCAACGCCAGCGTCAAGTGCATCACTTGCTGCGGCTGCAGAAACAGATACTCCAATATCAATCCCTTCGTCCGCAAATAGGTATCCACCGTCGGCACGATAAAGTAAAAGAGCGCCTATTCGACTCGGTTTCAAACTTATAGAATCCCAAACTTTGTCTGAACCCGCTGTGTTGTTGCTCTGAAAAGCGTTGCGACGAAAATTGGAGAGATGCTAACATCTGTACCTACCTTCGGCAACAAAACACAGCATCGGCGCTGAGGATCATGAGAAGGCTCTCATGGTCTGACCATCTATCAATCAATTACGCTAGATACAAAGGGGGATGAAACAGACATGGCCAACATTCAGATTCAAGACGGCATCATTACCATCGCCAATCTTGATGTCCAAGACCCCAATATTGCCACCATCTTGGCTGCCTATCCGCAAGCACGTTGGCCAGAAATCACCCGTCGGGCGGTCAAGATTGGACTGGGGTATCTAAAAGATGGAGAGAAGGATTAAGGCGTGGTCTTGGCAGCACGATCCGCTTGGGTAAAGGCCTTGCGCCCTTCGACCAACACTATATCTCCGTCGCCGTCAATCCGCACACTGACTGGATGCTGCCTCCCCCTGGAATCTTCCTGCACTTGTTGCATCAGGTATATTCCTAACTCAGATGCCATCAGCCACCCATTTTTGTCCATATCGGCCGCACCTGCGAGTCCAGTCAGCAACGCCTGCACAAAGACACTTTTTCCATCGGAACGGGACGAGGACTCGCCCTTGCTGGCCGCGCTGATCACCTGCACCGCACGGCGGTCCATCTCGCCTTCTGGCTCCAGCCGGCCTTCTGGCGAGAGCAGCTGAGTCGCCGTTATCTCCCATCCGAACACCGGCGCGTCAAAAATCAGAAGAATGTGTTTCGACGCAGACCGTCTGGTAAATTCTTTAAGCTCCTCAACGGTCACGGCTTTCGCCGGGTTATTGAGCTGTGCGTCCAGCGGCACGAGATAGCTTCGAGCTTCTCCCTCGACATCTGATGCCGCTTCTGCATGACCAACATAAAAAATCACCAACCGATCCATGCGTCCGACTTTTCTCGGCAAGATATCGTTCAAGACTTGATGCAACCGGCGAGAGACTACATCCTTGTCATACATTTCGACCACTTCATCAAACTTCAGATCCCGAAACGCCTGTGCCACTCGTTTGGCATCGTTGACAGCCCCCTGAATGGGCGGTGCCACAATATAGTTCTCGATCCCGATCACGATTGCCCAGGACTTATAATAGAGACCTTCCGGCTTTCCCAACTGCGCATGTGCGAGCGAACAGGCACCGCCGGACACCACGCCCAATGCCCAACCCATAACGAACACAGCAATCCCAGGCCTCTGCAGGAATCGTTTCATGTGATTACGCTCATCGCTTCTGAGTGAGCCTACCGTCAGCCTTCTACGGCTGTCAAGAAACCTGCCGATGCATCACTCTTCTTACCACAACCGGAAAAATTGTACCGGATTGTTGCAGACGCTTAGGGCTTTCTCCATAATGGCCCATCGCATTTTCACGCTCCGCAAAGGAGGAGGCACTGTCTATGAGCGAACAGATCGAAACCCTGTTGAAGAAAAGCCGAACCTACAGGCCAACCCCCAAGACCATCGCGGACGCCTATATCAAGGACTACGAGGCCGAATACAAGAAGTCCATTGCCGACCCCGAAGAATTTTGGAGCAACGCCGCCAAGGAATTGGAATGGTTTTCCCCCTGGAACAAAGTCCTCGATTGGAACTACCCCTGGGCTAAGTGGTTTGTCGGCGCGACCTGCAACATCACCTATAATTGCCTGGACCGGCACGTCAACACTTGGCGGAAGAACAAAGTCGCGTTGATCTGGGTGGGGGAACACGATCAAGAGCGAGTGTTCACGTATGGAGAGCTGTACCGGCAGGTCAATCGCTGTGCCAATGCCTTGAAGAAGCTCGGCTTGGCCAAGGGCGATCGGGTCACCATCTATCTGCCCAAGATTCCCGAGCAAGTTATCGCCATGTTGGCCTGCGCCAGAATCGGCCTGATCCACAGTGTGGTCTATTCTGGTTTTAGCGCGCCGGCCCTTGCCAGCCGTATTCACGACGCCGAAGCCAAAGTGGTTATCACCGCTGACGTAGGGTTTGATCGAGGCAAGATCATCCAGCTAAAGCCGGTCGTGGATGAGGCGCTGAAGACCTGCCCCACCGTCAATCATGTGGTGGTCGTTCGCCGTCAAACTCCGGCGCAGCCCTTATCCGCACCAAAAGAACTCGATTGGAACGATTGGGTAAAAGGCAATCAGGCCGTCTGCGGAGCGGAACACCTCGATTCCGAAACGCCCCTGTACATCCTGTACACCTCTGGCACAACCGGCAAGCCCAAGGGTGTGGTGCACGTCCACGGAGGGTACATGGTCGGCACCTATACAACCACGAAATATGTATTCGACATGAAAGACAACGATGTGTACTTCTGCGTGGCCGATCCAGGCTGGGTCACCGGCCACAGCTACATCGTTTACGGCCCGCTTCTCACCGGCGCGACGATCTTGACTGCGGAAGGTAAGCCGGACTACCCAACTCCCAGCCGGTGGTGGGACTTGATCGAGCGGTACGGAGTCACCATCTTTTACACCACCCCGACTGCAATTCGCCTCCTCATGCGCTATGGGGAAGAGTGGCCCTCGAAGTTTGATCTCTCCTCGCTGCGGATCCTTGGTAGTGTCGGTGAACCAATTAATCCAGAGGCCTGGGAATGGTATCACCGGGTAACCGGCGGAGATAAACCGATTATGGATACCTGGTGGCAGACGGAGACCGGTGCCATTCTCATCACTCCCCTGCCGACCGTCCCACTCAAACCTGGATCCGCCACACGCCCATTCTTAGGCATCGAGGCGGACGTCGTGGACCGGGAAGGGAACAGCCTGCCCGCCAATGCTGGTGGCTTCGCCGTGATCAAGAAACCCTGGCCGTCCATGATGCGCACCATCTATAAAGACCCGGAGCGGTACAAGACCTACTGGAACACTATTCCCAATTGCTACGCTGCGGGCGACGTGTGTCATAAAGATGCGGATGGCTATATGTGGTTCATGGGCCGAGCAGACGACGTCATCAAGGTCGCAGGAAACCGGCTGGGCACTGCTGAAGTGGAGAGTGCGTTGGTCAGCCATCACGCAGTCGCGGAGGCTGCTGTCATCGGCAAACCACATAAAACCGTCGGCGAATCCATTAAGGCCTTTATCATCTTGAAACAGGGAGAAACGGAAAGCCCTGCCCTGATCAAGTCGATCAAAGATCAAGTCTTGAATGAATTGGGCAAGATCGGCGTCCCATCCGAGATTGATATCGTCTCGTCACTTCCGAAAACTCGGTCCGGCAAGATCATGCGCCGAGTTCTCAAAGCAAAAGAGCTCGGGCAAGATCCAGGAGATATCTCAACGATTGAGGAGTGACGAAATTGAGCAGAGGGGGACGAAAACCCGGCGAGCCGATCTACTTGCGACGGCATATTATTGCTCTTGCTCTGGCGGTTAGCCTGCCGGTTGTGCTTCTACAACTCTATAAGATTTACATAGGCCCAGTGAGCTTTGACGCAGAGATTGAATTTGGGCTTTTCATATCCATCCTGGCCGGGTTCATCCTCACTCGCGCCTACCGCTCGTCGGCCCAAAACGAACCGTAAGATTCCTCGAAGAGAGGAATCGTCCCTGCGTCAAATTAGCCCCCGCTTCTGCAGGTAGTCTTTATCGATGACGGGTGTGGGCTGGGGAAGCTGGCTGCGCTCTTGAAGCAACCGTTCGACGTACTTGCCGATGAGGTCGGACTCCAGATTCACGGAATCGTTCACCTGTTTGATGCCCAGTGTCGTTACTTTGGCCGTGTGCGGAATGATGGCGACGCCAAATCCCTGAGCGGTCACGTTATTGATCGTCAGGCTGATGCCGTCTACGGTGATTGACCCCTTCGCCACGCAATAGCGGAGAATCTCCGGAGGGGCCGAAATGGTGAATAGGATCGCATTACCATCCTGCTGCCGGCTGCGGATCACGCCAACTCCATCCACATGGCCAGCGACCAAATGCCCACCGATACGCTCATTAAGCCTCATGGCTCGCTCAAGGTTGACTGGTGTTCCCGCAGTGAAACTGCTGAGTGTCGTAACCGCCAGGGTTTCTGGCGAGACTTCGACGGAAAAGTCCTGCTCGCTTCTCGTTACGACTGTGAGGCACGTCCCATTCACGCTCACACTGTCGCCGAGCTTCAGATCGCCCATCATCGTAGAGGCCAAGATGGTGAATCTGGTCCACGCCAGAGTTTTCTCCATCGAAGTGATCGCGCCCATTTCTTCGACAATACCGGTAAACATGCTTACTCCCTCTTTATGAAGCCCCTATTATAGCACCGTCCGCCAGCCTATCTGCCTTTCATCGCAATCCAGAACACAAAGCCCGCCGCCAACTGAATGCCCGCAATGATAACAAACGCTTGTGAGTAACTCAGATGGGCAATCAACAAACCCGCTAGCAAGGGGCCGCTCGCGTGGCCGATGTCCATGATGGTGCCCTGCATGCCCATGCCTGCTCCGAGTCGTTTGAACTCGGAACTGTCTGCCACTAGTGCTGAGGAGGACGAGGAGACGACCGCTTCGCCAAACCCAAATCCGGCGGACAGCACCGACAAGACAGCGAACATCGAGACCTGCGGGATACAGACGAACGTGCTCGCGCAAATCAGTAGGCCGATCACAATCAGCGGCTGCCGTCCGACCCGATCGGATACTCGACCCATGATCGGCTTCGAAAAGAACGACGTACACGCTTGAATAGTGAATAAGAGGCCGACTTCGCCAGGATTCAGCCCAGCCGAGACACCGTACAACGGCAAAAAAGCCATCAAGGCGCCGTTGGCAATCATCTTGGCACCATCGGTCACACTGGTAATCAGCACGATCTTATTCTTGGCGACGGCGGAAAATCCCTTCCACATCTCGGCCATAACAGCAGCCATTCCCGTGTCCTGCCTCTGCGGAACCGCGACATCGAGGTGCAGACTATAGAACAGCGCCATCCCGACACAACCGAACACCCCGGCTGTGACAAAGGCTATAGAGAATCCCGTCATGTGAATGAGATAGCCTCCAAGAAAGGGGCCCAGTAGTGCCCCGGACTGCGTGCAGGCGGTGTAAGTACCAAGGGCGGCGCCGCGACGTTCTCGATACAGCTCCGCAACGGTGGCCAGGGCGCTCGGCGCAAAAATGGCCGTCGCCAGGCCGTGGATAAATCGCAACACTGTCAGCGCATTCAAGTCCGCAATGAAGGGATAGAGAAACGGCGGCAACCCGAAGGCCACCACACCAATCCGCAATAGCAATCGCCTTCCATATATATCGGAGAGGGCTCCGGACGGCAGCTTCAGCAATACGCCCGTCAAGGTCGAAACCGAGACGATCAGTCCAATTCGTTCCGGGCTCGCGCCGAGCGATTCAGCAAATAGTGAGAGTGCGGGCATCCGCACCATGTTGTAGCTAATAAAAGAAAAGGTACCGACCATGCAAATGAGTAAGAAGCTGCGTGATGTGGTCATGGGGAGGGCAGGCCTCCCAACGCCTTTCTCAAGAACGCGACATCGACGTCTGACAGTACGGGCGGTTCAGTTGCCTTAGACAGGACATGTTCAGGATTCTGTCGCATCGCCAATCCCAATCGATTGACAGTTTCCACCCCCTTTTTCAACTTTCCGCCCGCGACTCCCCCGATCAGCGGATGCAGGAGAGAAACTAGTCCCGAAAGCAAGCGGTTGTCCAGCTTGGTGTAGGCCACCATGGTACTGTTGATTGCTTCTCGATTGTGGCTATCGCGTACGACTTCCATTCTCAGGAACACCACCGCTTCCCCTGAAATATCTGGAAGGATCCAGCTCGTATGCGTTCCCTCAAGAACATACATACGGGATGTTGGATCTTCATAGACCAATTCAACGATACCCTTGGTTCCTGCCCCGTCATCACCCCAGAAACGGCCAGGTCCTCGGAATTCTGACATGTACACACCGAAACCAAGGCGATGGATCAAGGCGGCAGCAAGAGGTGGGCGATCCAGCAGATACCGGTACAGAGACTCGGACAGGGCCACCCGAATTGGCCCCACGGTGTTAGTCGTCGTTCCATCGTCAATGATTGAGTGCAGCCGGCAGAGCCACGCGTGATCGATTCTCTCGACAGGGAATACAAGACCTGCATGGGTTGGAGAGAGCGTGCAACTTGACGGCCATACAGGCTTGGCATCCGGCACCAAACCCAATCCAAGCATCACAACCACCACCACTATGATCTTCCGGGTCCGCGCTGATTGAGAAGGCAATAACTCGGCAGTCATGGACGGTGTGGAATCGTGATCATCAGTTGAACAGGAAAGAGTTCCTGAGGATCTTGACGCAGCCTCGCTTGCCGAAGCAAGGTCTCGAGAGATTGCGTAACCACCCCCTCAAACGAGACCTCCCCATTGGTCACAACCGTCACCGGCTTTGAGACATCAACCATTCTATCATTCAAGAAGAGGCTGTAGCGCCGGACTCGTTCCGCACGCACCTCAATCCGGTTTGTTTCTACAATCGAGGCGTCGAGTTTTGCGTATTCCCGTCGCCTGGTTCTTTCATCACGTTGATCGACCAGATCCTCAGAAAACGCCGTGATCAGATCAGTCGACTCCAGCCGCAACCAGCTGAATGATTGAAAGTGGGAGGCTTCCCGCACCACCGTAAGTCTGGAAGGCAACGGCCCACGCCGTTGGCTATTAAGCCACATCACAAGATCCGGCAACTCTTCTTTGGGAAAATAGTGGCCGCCCGCCATCGGATGTTCACGTTCATGCTCACGATACACATGAGAATAGCCCAGCGCGTCCAGCTCACGTGAAATGGTCCGGCTCAACTCCACTGGCATCACCTGATCCTTCGCGCCATGAATAATGTAGATCGGAGTGTTACGGAGATTTGCCAGAAACGGCATGAGGACGTCGTCTAGGCCGCTGGCCATCGGCGCGATCCCGGCAAATAGCGGCGCATGATGCATCCCAATCAGCCAAGTCCCGATTCCTCCATTCGACATCCCGGTCAGAACAATCCGCTCTGAATCGATGTGGTAGCGTGTACGGAGATCGTGGATCGTGGCAAGAACCAGCTCTTCAGCCTGCCGCGTAAACCACGCGCCGGAAGGATAAGTCGGACAGGCCAGAAGATACCCTTCACCCAACCGCCCCCGCCATCGTTCGAGATAGACATCCCCGGTGAAACCAGCTCCGTGTAAACAAATCACCAATCCGAGATTCTTCGAGGGATCATACGTGTCTGGAATTGAGAGAGACAGGGGATAGATCCGTCCGCGAACAACAACTTGTTCTTCAGGAAACATCCCGGTAGGTTGGGGCCCGTAGACTCGTCCGGCTCGAATGATGTCAGCGACCCGTTCGATCGACACATTCGGATGGGCCTGAATGTCTTTCAGTAAGCGATCAGCTTCTTCACTATCCTTGGTATCTAAGTAGTGGAAGATCGCACCCGCAAGAGCCTTGGATCCATCCACTTGACCATCGACAAGCCTCGAACTGAGATTCACACAACCCCATGAAAGAAGGAGCCCGACAAGCAAAAAGCCGATCACAGATCGCCTTCCAGGACGAGATCTTCTTCGATCAAGCGAGTCTTCACGTTGTGTAGCCTCAGTGCAGAAACGAGACTTGCCGGGCTCCTGCCCCCGATCACGTCCTTGGCATCATCACCACCAAGCAGCATCGGCGCGATGTATAAACGGACATGGTGCACAAGCTTCGCCTTCAGCATGGCCGCATGCAGTTCGCCACCGCCCTCCACCAACAAGGATGTCACACCCCGCTTACCCAGTTCGCACATCAACGCTGGAAGCGAGACCTTTCCTCGCACGCTGGGAAGCGCGAGTACTTCGATACCTCGCTTCAGAAGCGCTTGTTTTTGCGCGGCAGATGCCAACTCGGTCGTGGCCATGATCGTTTTGGCGTTTCGCTGCTGAAAGAGAATTCGTGCGTTCAGGGAAATGCGCAAGGCGCTGTCGACAACGATGCGGAGTGGTTGCCTTGGTCTCATTTTCCTAAGATCACGACCGATTCGCGCCGTCAGGGCAGGATTGTCGACCCGCACCGTACCAATCCCCACCAATACGGCGTCCATCTGGCCACGAAGCCGATGGACCTCTTCACGAGACTGTTTGCCGGTGATCCATTTCGACTCCCCAGAAGCTGTGGCAATCTTCCCGTCGAGCGTCATCCCCGCTTTAAGAGTCACATAGGGGCGCTTCGTCTTGATCCAATAAAGGTAGGCGATGTTCAATTTCTCCGCCTCATCACGAGCGACGCCGACGAGAACCGTGAGCCCAGCCCGCCGGAGCGCCGCCGCTCCCTTTCCCTTCACCGAT
>VGXB01000051.1 GCA_016873515.1 Nitrospira sp. | reverse complement strand
CCATCGCCGAGATTTTTACCCGTGCCGGGTGTCCGGTCTGTCATGTGATTCCAGGTATTCCTGGCGCGAACGGCCAGATCGGTCCCAAGTTAGTGCTGGGGACAACAGGGTTACAGCGGATTCAGAGTCCCAACTACAAGGGCGAGGCGCACACGGTCCATGATTACGTTGTGGAGTCGGTGCTTGATCCGGAGCGGTTTGTTGTTCTCGGTTATCCGGGTTGGACCATGCCGACATGGTATGGATCGAAGTTGAGCGCGTTGGCGTTGGAGAAGATCGCGACCTATTTGGAGCAGCAGACGGAGAGTACGCCGCCTGGCTAAGCCAGGCGGCACGTTTCATCAAGCCATGACGTGCGTTTGCGGATGAGGGGGTAACGTTATCTGCCGCACCACCCTGAATGCTAAAGGCATCGCCGCGTCCGCCTACCTTCCTCTTCAACAGTGTTTGTGTAATGACAGCTTCCCAGGCTTCCGATCGCTGAACTTGGGTTTGTGCCTGCGGCACCGGCGAAAACGCATCGATGATGCGGTCGATTGTCTTGGCGCGCTCGAGATGTGGAGGGTACCGAACACCAAGTGTCCGGTTTTCGCGGCTGTCAGGACCAGCTGAATCGTTTCTAGGTCGCGCATTTCTCCGACGAGGATGATATCGAGATCTTCTTGGAGCGCAGGCTCCAGCGCGTTGACGAACAACAATATATGGATGTCGAATTCGCGCTGATTAATCAGATATTTCTTCTATTTGTGTACAAACTCGATCGGGTTCTCGATGGTAATGATATGACCTTCGAAGGTCGCGTTCAGATAATCGGCCATGCTCGACAGGGTGGTGGATTTGTCGGAGCCGGTCGGACCGGTGGCGAGGATCGGTCCTTTTTCTTTGTCGCACCGCTGGTGAACGATTGGCAGTATGCCGAGTTTTCCCTGGATGATGATCTACATCAGAATGTTTTGAAACACGGCGCCGAATCCCCGCTGCTACACGAACACGTTGACGCAAAATCGGGCAATGTCGCCAAGTTCGAAAGAAGAGTCGCACTTCTGTTTTTCTTCAAAGTATTTCCGCTGTACGTCACTCATCAAATCGCAGATGAGGGCGTCAGTTTTATTCGACGTCAGGGCCTAGCGAGCAAGTTTCTTGAGGTCCCCGTTGATATTGATCATCGGCAGCTCACCTGTGCTGCTATGGCAATTCGAGGCACCTTCTTTAATCGAGAACGTCAAGAGTTTGGAAATATCCATCGAGATCGCTCCATCATCATGACATTGAATGAGAGTGACGGCAGCAGAAACTTTTGGCATCATGCCACAGGAAAGTGGGAAAGCAAGAAAATAGCCGGAAGGCGCTGGGGAAACTCCCTTACACCAGACCGGTAGCTCGGCCTGCGAGTTCGAAGGCCTTGAGCGCTTCGTCGATGTGATCGGCGGTGTGCTCCGATGTCACGGTGACGCGGATTCGGCTGGTGTCGTCCGGAACGGTCGGCGGCCTGATGGCGGGCACATAAACTCCGTGGGCCAGCAACTGTTCGGCGAAGGCGAGGGCTTGTTCAGCGCTGCCGATGAGAATGGGAAGAATCGGACTCACGGTGTCCGTCAGCCGGAATCCTCGCTGCTGTAATCCAGTAAATAAACGATGGCGATTTGCCCAGAGTCGGATTCGCCGTTCAGGGTCCTGTCGAATGATGGCGAGCGCCGCGTTGGCAGCGGCCGCCGAGCTTGGAGGCGGAGCCGTGGTGAAAATAAAGGAGCGGGCGGTATTGATCAGGTACTGGATCATATCGCGAGGGCCAACCACGTAGGCACCGCTGCTTCCGAGCGCCTTGCCCAAGGTTCCCATATGAAAGGGAATCTCGTGCTCGACGCCAAGCTGTTCGAGGGTTCCCCGACCGGTCGGCCCCATGATTCCGGTGCCGTGCGCGTCATCGACGTAGAGCATGGCGTCGTACTGCTTCGCCAACGAGGCCAGCTCCGGTAACGGTGCGATGTCGCCATCCATGCTGAACAGCCCATCGGTCACGATCAACGTGTGTCTGTTTGCAGCTCGACGCTTAAGCAGTGATTCGACATGAGCGAGGTCACGGTGGCGGAATACTCGGAAATCCGCGCCGCTCAGCCGACAGCCATCGATCAGGCTGGCATGGCACAATCGGTCAGCCAGGATGAGGCCATTGTGTCCGATCAAGCTGGGAATCACGCCGAGATTCGCAACATAGCCGGACCCAAACATCAGCGCGGCTTCCGTCCCTTTGAAATTGGCCAGAGAGGTTTCAAGGTTTTCATGGGGGGGGAGTGTTCCGCAGATCAGGCGCGCGGCACCGGATCCTACACCGTATCGTTCCGTTGCGCAGATGGCTGCGTGGATGACGTCATGGTGGGTGGCTAGTCCCAGATAATCGTTAGAACATAAGAGAATCACGCGCCGCCCCAATCGCTGAACGACCGGTCCCGTTGAGGATTCAAGTGGGTTCACCGTCCGTGTCAGGGACTGCTCTGCCAATTGGTGCAATCTCGTCCGAAACATCGTGTGCTCTCGGCCACGGGCACATTGACAAGAGAAACAGGGCCCTAGTATAAAACACGAGGTTGCTTGAAGGGAATGCATGTTGTTCAATTCTTCAAGGCGTCATGGATATGTCATATCGGATCAAAGTCCCACCCCGGTCTCTGCCGGTCGCTGAAGGTCAGCTTGTCAGTACGCTGGAAGAACGGCTGATCGGGCTGAAGGTCTATCGAGTGCCCTTCATCGTCGGGCTGGTGGTGCTGCTGCTCGTCTGTGGGCTCATCGGTGGGATCGTCTGGTATGATGCGCGCAATGCGGGCAAAGCTCAGGATCTCGAACGTGAGGCCACCCTGCAATACCTGGCACGTCCGGCCAATGATCCGAAGAAGATTGAGACAAACCTCAAGGAGGCGATCCGGTTATATCAGCAAATTGCCGATGAGTATCCTCGGACGCCGTCGGCGCCGCTGGCGTTATTTGGGCTCGGCAATGCCCTGATCGAAACCAACCAACTCGATTCCGCCATCGAGGCCTATAAGCGGTTTCTTGCCACCTATAGCTCCAATGCTTCTCTCGCCGGTCTTGTTCGGCAGAAACTTGCCTATGTGTATCTCTCGAAGGGGGACCAGGCACAAGCAACGGCGGCCTATTCGGCGGTGATCGACAGTCCGGGTTCTCTGAACCGGGATCAAGCCCTCTTCGAATTGGCTCGGATAGAGGAAGGCCAGTCTCGGCGAGAGGGGGCGCTCCAGCGGTATCAGGAGCTGATCAAGACCTATCCCAAATCTCCGTTTGCCAATGAAGCGGCGATTCGTGAGAAAGTTTTCGATATGAAGAAGCCCGCAGAGGTATCGCCGGTGCCTGTTCCGGTACCTGACGCACCGAGGAGTCCCGCTTCTTCCAAATCCCTCGCAAAACCATAGTCCAGCGTGAGCCTGTCCCAGTAACAGATCGTAGTGCCGTACACCGTGCCACGGAATTGGCGTTGGGTCAGCGGCTGATGGTGAGAGATTTGCCGGGCCGGATGACGGAACTCGACAGGTTGTTGGGTGTTTTGAGAGTCTTCAGCGAAACATTGAACCGCTTGGAGACTTTCTCCAGCGTATCGTCTCGACGGATTCGATACGATTGCGGAGATGTGGCCTTGGCGTGCCGCACTTTCGAGATAAGCGGAGGAAACTTGTAGGTCGGGATTCGGTCGAGCAGACCGGATATTTTGTTTGCCGTCCCTATCGGAACTTTTAAGTGATAGGCCAGATCATTCGGAGGTGTGGCATCGTGCAGCAATTCGGGATTCAACAGGCGAAGATTCTCGTAGGTGATACCGCTGAAGGAGGCAATCGCGCGGAAATGCAATGCGCGGGTGACGATCACTTCCTCGAAGTGGTACGGCGGAGCCGTAGTTTGACTAAAGCCGTACTTTTCAGGGTTCCGCACGATGATCGTCGCCGCCATGATGCGCGGGACATACTGTTTGGTTTCTTGGCGAATTAATTTCGTCTTGGTGATATCCGAAAAGGTCTCACCCCGGGCTGTGTGCAACGCCCGCAACACTTTTCCCTCTCCAGCATTGTAGGCTGCCATCGCCAAGGGCCAGTTGCCGAAGATATCGTAGAGGTCTCTGAGATACCGGGCGGCCGCCACGGTCGATTTGATGGGGTCCCGCCGTTCATCCACATAACGGTCGATACGCAAACCGTACGCCTTGCCCGTGCCCTGCATGAACTGCCAGGGACCTGTGGCTTTGGCGCGCGAGTAGGCATAGGGATTAAATCCGCTCTCAACCAGCGACAGATTAACGAGGTCGCGCGGGAGATTGAACTCCTCAAAAATGTTCTCGACCATCGGGCGGTACTGGCTGAACCGGATCAGCCATTGCTCAAACCGGCTTCTGATCGACGTAATAAAGAATTGGATGTGGCTTTCAACGGCAGGATTGACGATTACCGGGATATTAAAGGTAACGTCGTTCGAGCCGTTTGTAAAAATTCGTTGAGTTGGGTACGTGGTTGAGTCCGGGGTGTTCCACGCAGGCGGGTGTCCGGCAATGGGGTCGGCGTTTTTGTCAGGAGCGACGTCGGGGAAGCTCAGATCCGGAGGTATGATGGTCAGTCCCGGCTCCAAAGGTACCAAGTTGGCATCGACGTTGTCGTCATCGTTGTTTTGTGTCGTTGCTCGGGTGCCAGAGTCAATGGAAACGGGTTCAGCGATGCCGTGACTGGGGAAGAGGAATGAAACAGCTGTGAGTGGGACGAAGAGCACGGCGGCCATCATAGCTGTGAGACGAAGTTTGATCGGCATTGCTAGAGCTCACCTCGTAATGCAAGAACCGGCAAAACGTGTTGGCTAAGCTAACGAGTGATTCATCACTTGTCAAGGAAATAGGGAGGGGGGGGCTGGGGTCTTCTCTTGTGTTAGAACTCCCCGCCCAGTACCCTCTGTGCAGAGATGCCTCTGAGTCGAGATGATGCGTGAAAATACCTTGAAAAATCATCGGTTGCGCGGGAGGATTTCTTGACAGTTTCACGACGCAAATGGTAACGTGCCCCCCTCTTTTTCGGTTTACATCAGGCCAGTCCTCATTGAAGGAGATCGATCAATGTTGAAGCGGTATCTCTTAGCTCCCGGCCCCACGCCCGTACCCCCAGAGGTGCTCCTAGCGATGGCCAGGCCTATCATCCATCACCGGGCCCCGGAATTTGATCCCATCTTCGCGGAGGTCCGTGAGGGGTTAAAATGGTTGTATCAGACTCGCAATGAGGTGCTGATGCTGGCCGCATCCGGAACGGGAGGGATGGAAGGATCCGTGTCCAACTTCTTGTCTCCCGGCGACAAGGCGCTCTATGTCAACGGCGGGAAGTTCGGAGAACGCTGGGGGAAGCTCTGCAAGACGTTCGGTGTGCAGGCGACGGAACTCAAAGTGGAATGGGGGCATGCCGTCGATCCCCAACAGGTAGCCGATGCGTTGAAGAAAGATCCTTCGATTAAAGCGGTGTACATGCAAGCAAGCGAGACGTCGACTGGTGTATCCCATGATGTAAAAGCCGTGGGGGAAATCATCAAGAACTATGAGCACACGATTCTTGTTGTGGATGCTATCACTGCGCTTGGGGTCTTCGACATTAAGACCGACGCGTGGGGGTTGGATGTGGTGATCACCGGTTCACAAAAAGCGCTCATGTTGCCGCCGGGCATGGTGTTTGTGAGTGTGAGCGACAAGGCCTGGGCGTTGGCGGACAAGGCCCAGAATGCGGCGTTCTATTTCAATTTCAAAAAGGAACGGGAAAACCAGGTCAAGAATCAGACCCTGTTTACTCCCACCGTCTCTCTCATTATCGGTTTGCAAGAAGCCTTTAAGATTATGAAGGGGGAAGGCCTCGAGAAAATGTTCGCGCGGCAAGGGCGCTTGGCCCTGGCGATGCGCGAAGGGGTCAAAGCCGCGGGGTTGGCCCTCTTTGCCAAAGAGTCGCCGAGTGACGCCCTCACGGCGGTCTGTGCGCCGGACGGCGTGGATGGCCAGGCAATCTACAAAAATCTTCGCGTGCAGTACGGCATGACGGCCGCCGGTGGGCAGGATCACTTGAAGGGAAAGATCTTCCGATTGTCGCACATGGGCTATGCGGATACGTTCGACGTGATTGCTGCCTTGGCCGCCACCGAAATGGTGCTGAAAGGACTCGGTCATCCGGTGAAGCTGGGCAGTGGTGTTGGAAAAGCGCAAGAAATCTTGATGGTGAAATAACGAGGTGAGGACGTGCATGGGTACTGCACCGATGAAGATCTTGATTAGCGACAGTCTGTCGAAACAGGGAGTGGAGCTGCTGGAGCAGAGCGGATTCACCGTCGTGGTGAAGTCCAAGATGCCGAAAGAGGAGCTCTTTAAGGAAATTCAGGATGCCGACGGACTGATCGTGCGATCCGGCACGAAGGTGACGGCGGAACTCATTGCCGCCGCTCAAAAATTAAAGGTAGTGGGGCGGGCCGGATCCGGGTTGGACAATGTCGATACTCCCGCCGCGACGCGTCGGGGCGTCGTCGTCATGAATACGCCAGGCGGTAACATGGTGACGACGGCGGAACATACCATGGCGATGATCTTCTCGGCGTGCCGCAAGATTCCCCAGGCGACGGCCTCGGTCAAGCAGGGCAAGTGGGAAAAAGACAAGTTTATGGGGATCGAGCTCTATAACAAGACGCTCGGCATCGTGGGGATCGGCCAGATTGGCGGCTATCTGTCAAGGCTCGCGCAGGGTGCCTCGATGAACGTCATCGCGTACGATCCCTACCTGGCGCCTGAGCGGGCTGAGAAAATGGGTGTGTCGCTCGTGGAGTTACCGGAACTGTTCCGTCTGGCGGATATCGTGTCTGTTCATACTCCGTTGACGCCGGAGACCAAGTCGTTGATCAACGCCAAGGTCATTGAGACGATGAAGCCGGGCGTAGTCATCGTCAACTGCGCCCGTGGAGGGATCGTCGACGAAACGGATCTGTGCGAGGCCCTGAAAACAAAACGTGTGGCAGCGGCGGCTTTCGACGTGTTTGAAGATGAGCCGGTGAAAGCGGACAATCCGTTGCTTGCGATGGATAATTTCATCTGCACCCCGCATATCGGGGCGCAGACCGCCGAGGCGCAGGAAAATGTCGCCATCGGCATTGCCGAGCAGATCGTCGATTATTTCACCAGAGGCGTGGCAAGGGGGGCGGTCAATATCCCGTCCATCTCTCCCGACTTGCTGCCTCGATTGCAGCCGTTCCTGACGCTTGCGGAAAGACTCGGTTCGCTGCAGATGCAGTTGTCGCAGGGTGGAATCGAACGGGTTACGGTGGAATATAGCGGTGAAGTGGCGGCGTTGTCGGTCGCGCCGTTGACCATTGCCGTGCTGAAAGGGCTGCTGTCTCGGATAATGGAGCACCCGGTCAATTACGTGAATGCGCCGACGGTGGCCAAGGAGCGCGGGATCGAAGTCAAAGAGATCAAGAGCTCCGATGCCGGCGACTTTATCAGTCTGATTCGGGTGCGCGTCGAGGCAGGGAAAGTGTCCCACCAGGTTGCAGGCACGCTGTATCATAAGAAAGAGGCTCGGGTCGTTGAGATTAATCAATTCAAAGTGGAAATGGTGCCGGAAGGTCATTTACTGTTCATCCATAATATGGATCGCCCCGGTGTCATTGGCATGGTCGGGCAGGTGCTCGGCGACAAGGGAATCAATATCGTGCGGATGCAGTGTGCGTTAGAGAAACGGGGTGGAGACGCGTTGTTGATCATTGAGTCGGATACGGAGTTTCCCACCGAGGTCTTGGGCCATATCAAATCCAGTTCCAACATTCTTTCCGTCAAAGTCGCCAGCCTGTCGTAACGGCAGGCGACGCTTGCAGGTGAGTATGGCTTCTGCTCATTCGAAGCACAGGGCGCGAGGGGGGCAGGGCCATCCGTTGAAAGAACGGTCCCTCGTCCCCGCGGGAATGGCCACAATTCTTCCGGAAGCCGCGTGCCGCTTTCGGGCTATCGAGTCTGACCTCATCGGTGTCTTGGCCGGGCGGGGCTACGACGAAATTATCCTGCCGACCTTCGAGTATCTCGATGTTTTGGCTCCCGGACTTGAACCGGAATTGGTGGAGAAGTGTTACAAGATTCCGGATCGGGCGACCGGCCGGCTTCTTCTTCTCCGTCCCGATGCCACCGCGCAAATTGCCCGCACCGTTGCCATGGGGATGATGGTTGATCGCATGCCGTTGCGGGTGGCCTATCGGACCACGGTCTTTCGGGATGAGCCGGAACATGCTGGACGTGATCGGGAAATCTTCCAAGTTGGTGCCGAGCTCATTGGTGCAGATGATCTCTCGTCGGATCGAGAAATCATCGCGCTGCTGATCGAATGTTTGCGGAAACTGGGTCTCGCCAGATTCAAGGTGTCGCTGGGGCATGTCGGTTTTTTCAAGGGGTTACTGGCACGGGCCGGCTTGTCGAGCGCCGGACAAAAGCGCGCGGAACACGCCGCCGCCAAGAAAGACCTACCGAAACTTCACGAAATCCTTCGTCAGGAGAAGATCTCTGCTCGATTCGCCCAAATGATCCTGGAAGCGCTCGAATTATCTGGGAATGTCGGCGTCATTGCAAGAGGCCGCCGATTGGCTAGCAACGATAGAACTCTGACCGAGTCCCTCGATCGGCTGGCGCAGGTGTATCGATTGTTGAGCCGTGCGGGCTATCAGGATGTCCTGTTTCTGGACTTGGGCGAATTCCGCGGGTTTGATTATTACGACGGGATTGTGTTCGATGTGTTTGCCGAGGGCATTGGAGTTGAGCTAGGCGGCGGCGGTCGGTATAACCATTTAATTGGACGGTTCGGGAGGCAGATGCCTTCGACCGGGTTTGCGTTGAATGTGGACAGGGTGTTTCGTGGGCTCAGTTTGTCCAGGAACCATTCCGAGATCAGGACCAACAGCCGGCCCATTGGTGGAGGAGGGACACGTCTATGAGTCCGGCTGCATCCGTCGACGTGTTGCAACCGAAGTTACCTCCTCAAAATCTGGAGGCGGAGCAATCCGTACTCGGCGCGATTCTGTTGGACAATGTCGCGATGCCGAAGGCAATGGAGCTCTTAGTCGAGGAGGATTTCTATCGGACCGCGCACAAGAAAATATATCGGGCGATGCTGGACCTTTCCGAGACTGGCGAGGTGATCGATCAGATTACGTTGACAGAACGGTTGACGGCCCTGGGAGCGCTGGAGTCGGTCGGCGGGGCGACCTACTTGGCCGAGCTGGTTCAGATTGTTCCGAGCTCGGCGAACATTCGATACCATTGTAAGATCGTCAGTGACAAAGCTGTGGCGCGGCAGTTGATCAACACCTCGACGGAAGTGTTGACCAGAGGCTACGAGGGAACGGCGTCGATCGATGATCTGCTGGATTTCGCGGAACGATCGGTCTTCAGCATCGCGCAGGGCAAGCTCGAACGGTCGTTCAGCCCGATCAACCAGATTATCAAGGAAAGCTTGGATCTGGTGGATAAATTGTCGAAGCGAAAAGAGCATCTGACCGGCGTCCCAACCGGCTTCTATGATTTGGATGACCTCACTGCGGGATTGCAGCCGTCCGACTTGGTCGTGGTGGCCGGCCGGCCTAGCATGGGGAAAACCAGCTTGGCCCTGGGGTTTGCCACCCATGCGGCGATTCATGCCAAGACCGTGGTCGGTATCTTCAGTTTGGAAATGTCGAAACCACAGATCGTCTTGCGCATGCTGAGTTCCGAAGCGCGGGTGGATTCCCATGCCTTGCGGACGGGAAAGCTGCAAAAAGAAGACTGGTGGCGATTGGCGGAAGCCGCCGGCCGGTTGGAACAGGCGCCGATCTATATCGATGATGCGGGCAGCATTACCGTGCAACAGATGCGGGGAAAGGCCCGCCGCTTGAAGGCTGAAAAGGGGCTTGGTCTGTTGATCGTGGATTATCTTCAGCTTATGCAGGGGCGCAGCGATTCCGAATCTCGTCAGCAAGAAATCTCCGACATTTCACGCTCGCTGAAAGCGCTGGCCAAGGAACTGAACGTTCCGGTCGTGGCATTGTCCCAGTTGAGCCGGGCTGTCGAAGCCCGCAAACCGCCCATTCCGATGCTGGCGGACTTGCGGGAAAGTGGTGCCATCGAACAGGATGCCGATGTAGTGATGTTTATTTATCGCGAAGAGGTCTATGACCAAAACTCCGAACGGAAAGGCATCGCGGATATTATTGTGAGCAAGCACCGCAACGGGCCGATTGGGAAAAAGGAGCTCTTTTTTCACGACCGGTTTGCCAAATTCGAAAGCCTCGATCTTCGTGAAACGTGAAATGCTTTGCGCATTCATCCCTCGCTCGGTATAATTCTTCCATACGTGCAGCCCGCCCACATATGAGAGCCGGCTATGTCTGCTCAAAAGATGAAGGCCTGTGCCCTTCGAATGACTAAGTCGCGCTGGGGTCCCACATTCGTGAAGCGCCTCTCTTTGGGGATCGTGCCATGTATCTTCATGGCTTGTGCAGGGGCACCGAATTTGCCGGGCCCGGTTCCCGCGCAGGCGACGTTCGTGAAACAGTCAATCCCCTCCCCTCCAGACTCAGCCGCGATGTACCATTTCATGCTCGGGTATCAGGCAGAACTCGCGCGGGACAATGACAGAGCATTGCGGGAATATCAGACCGCCCTCAAAGCCGACCCATCCTCTCGCGAAGTGAAGGCTCGGATGGCCGGGATCTATTTGGGGCTGGGTAATCTTTCTCAAGCTGTGCAGATGGCGGAAGAAGTAGGTGAGGGAAGCGGCCAGGAGGTGCAACTGCTGGTGCAAATGGCGGGGATTTTGGTCGGTGCCGGCAAGCCAGATCATGCGCTTCGACTTTTGGATAAAGCGATCGAGCAGACTCCCAATCGAGGCGAAGCCTACTTCCCCAAAGGGATCATTCTTCTCAACCAGAAACGGGCGGCGGAAGCAGAACAGACGGTTAAGCAGGGATTGACATACGCGCCGGACTCTCCGATCGGCCTGTATTATTTAGGGCGCATCTCACTTGAAGTGGGGAACGACGAACAGGCCGTGACAAGTTTTGATCGGGCCATGGCGGTGAGCCCGTCTTTCGAACCGGCGTACTTGGCTCAAGCATCGCTCCATGAGTCTCGCCAAGAGAAAGAGAAAGCCATTGCGATCCTGCAAAAATATCTGCACCAGGTCAATCCACGAAATAAGGACATTCGGCAGCATCTGATCAAGCTCTATATGACGACCAAAGACTATGCGGGCGCGCTCGCTGAGCTCGAAGGGATTCTGGAAGACGATCCGACCGATCTGGATGCCCAGCTGAGAGTCGCGTTGATCTACGGAGAAAAGAAAGAATTTACGAAGGCTATTGATCGGCTCACGGCGATCCTCAAAGTCAGGCCGAGTGAGCTAAAAGTTCGTGATTATCTGGGCTATCTCTATGAAGAGACCAAAGACGTGTCAAAAGCTGTCGAGACATACCAATTCAACCTTCAGCAGGATCCAGACTTTATCGACAGCCACATCCATTTGGGTGTGCTCCAGTATCGCCAGAAGAAATTCCCTGACGCCATCAGGCATCTCAGCGACGCGGTGCGGCTTACGCCAAGGCAACCAGAGCCGCGCATTGTCCTGGGACTTGCGTATTTGCAAAGCGATCAATTCGAAAAAGCCTCGTTGGTCTTTGAAGAAGGCGTTCGTCACAATCCGAAGAGTGCCGATATGCATTTCAATCTTGGGACGGTGTACGACAAGTTGAATCGCTTCGACGATGTCGTTCGTGCAATGGAAGCAGCGATCTCGTTGGACCCTCACCATGCCGACGCGCTCAACTATCTTGGCTACAGCTACGCGGAACGGGGCATTAAGATCGACCTGGCTCTATCGCTTACCAGGCGGGCCGTGGCCCTCAAACCGGAGAACGGGTACTACGTCGATAGTCTGGGTTGGGCGTTCTACAAGTCTGGACTGTTGGCCGAGGCATTGACGGAGATCAAGCGGGCGGTTTTACTGGTCGGTGACGATCCCGTCATCTACGAGCACCTGGGCGAGATTTATATCAAACAACTGAATCTTTCCGATGCCAGAGAAGCATGGCTCCATTCGCTTGAACTCGATCCCTCCAACGAAAAGCTGTTCCAGCGATTCCGCGAACAGGGAATGGGCGATCCGTCCAAGGAAGACCGTATCCAACAGGCCAAGCGCCGTGTGGCGGATCAGAAATCTCCAGCTCAGGCGCTCCCATAAGAAGTCGCGACACCGCATTCTCTTGCTCCCTATCCATTTCTTACTACACCTCTTTCTGAGGTAAACCTTCGATTTGAGGGTATGCTGACGTCCATTGAATTTTGAATCATTGGAGGTGCAAGCAGACTGGCTAAGTGGGAAATAGTCACTATCGAGTTATAAAGTTATTTTGTGAGCTCGCTAGTTATTGTAATTTGTATTATAGGAGCAAGTTATGGTTATTTCTATAAATTCATCTCACTGGGAGGGGTTGCCACGAGTGTTACTTGAAGCGCCGGCCGTCGGGGTACCTGTTGTCGCCACAAACGTGGAAGGGGCTGATGAAGTCGTCATCGATCAGGTAGTGGGAACGCTTTGCGAAGCTGGAGATATTGAAAGATTGGCCGCTGCGGTCATCCGCATGCTGTCGAACCAGACGGGATCATCGGATGGCTGTGTGGCAAGCGACCACGACTGCCACGGAAATTTAACATCAACGAGACCCTGCGGCAATATAAACAGCTCTATGAGTAACTGCTCACTGGA
>VGXB01000050.1 GCA_016873515.1 Nitrospira sp. | reverse complement strand
CGCTTCGATTCTCGCTGCCATGGGAGTCGCGGTCACGCTCATCGACAAACGCCCTCGTCTATTGCAATTTGTTGACACGGAGATCATTGCCGTGTTTCAGCAACAGATGCGAGACATAGGTGTCACCCTCTACCTCGACGAAGAAGTTCTGGCGATCAAGAAAGAGGCGGACAAGACCATTTATGTCTGTCTCAAGTACGCTCCGCCGATTCACACCTCTTTGCTCATGTACGCGATTGGTCGAGTCGGCGCAACACAGGATCTCGATATGGACGTCGCAGGATTAAAGCCCGATGGCCGTGGCCGCCTGAATGTCAATGAACACTTTCAGACACCAGTTCCCCATATCTACGCCGTTGGCGACGTAATCGGATTCCCAGCCCTGGCGTCGACATCCATGCAACAGGGCCGCCATGCGTCCTGCCATGCGTTCGGCCAGCCGGACCGCACCGACAATTCACTCCTGCCATATGGCATCTACGCCATCCCGGAAATTTCCCTGGTCGGCCAGAATGAAGAAGAGCTCACCCAGGCTGACATTTCTTACGGCATCGGCATCGCCCGTTATAAAGAGATCGCACGTGGACAATTGATCGGTGACCAGACCGGCATGCTCAAGCTGCTGTTCCACCGGCAAACCAAGAAATTGCTTGGCGTCCATGCCATCGGTGAAGGCGCCACAGAATTGATCCATATCGGCCAAGCAGTCATGGCTTATTGCGGGACGATTGACTATTTCATCGATACGGTCTTCAACTATCCGACTCTGGCTGAGTGTTACAAAGTCGCCGCGCTCGACGGCATCAATCGCTTACCGAGACCCTGGCCGCCCTAGGGAAACTGGAGAATCCCATGTCATTTTCCAATCACCTTCGGCAACTCGCCAAACCCATCTGGGATGCGCAGCTCGTGCATCCTTTTGTCGTGGCCCTGGGGAACGGCACGTTACCAGAGCGAAAATTCAAATACTATATCCTGCAAGACGCGCGGTTTCTCAGCGATCTTGCGCGGGTGTTTTCTTTCGGAGCGTTGCGCGCACCTGAGGCTGAATCCGCACTGCGATTCAATAAACTAGCTGAGGACACGATCGTCGTCGAACGCAGCTTGCATGCGAATTATGGGAAACGCTGGAAAATGACGGCGCACCGAATGTCGTCCGTCCCCATGGCGCCGACGAACTACGCCTACACTCGGCATATGCTGGCCGTGGCCGCATCCGGCACCGCGGTGGAGATCACCGTCGTCGCGCTTCCCTGCGCCTGGGTCTACTGCGTGGTCGGACAGCACTTGCTCAAACAAGGGCCGCCGCCCGCCAATCACCCCTACCGGGACTGGCTCCTGCTCTATGCTTCGCCGGAATTTGCCGAAGTCCAGCATTGGATGCGCAAGAAAGTCGATCAGTGGGCCAAAACTGCCACCCCTGACGCACGGCGCCGGATGGAAGCGTCGTTTCTACTCAGTTCACGGTACGAGTGGATGTTTTGGGAGATGGCATGGAACGAGGAGTGGTGGCCGGTATAGGCTAACTGATCCCTGCTACAGATTTTTCCGAACCTCCTTCCACTCCTTCGCGACCTTGGCTTTCCGTAAGACTTCACCCGTAGTCGGATCTGATATCATCACAACATCCAATCGCCGTTGGAGAAGCGGTTCCGCGAAAGCTTTCGAACGGCCGATGCCCGTCTTGAGGTTCTTCCATCCTGCGGCGAGCAGTTTATCAATCTTCGCTCCCCATGCGGATTCGCCTGGTGACAACACTACGATAGGCCCGGGTGGAAAATGGTGCGCCTTCAGCCATGTTCGCACTTCGGCATTCACATGAAGCTCGTCGGCATCGAACGAGGGGAGAGTTGCTACATAGATCACGCGATAATAATATTGCGTGAGTTTTACAAGCTCATCAGCGGCATCGCGCATCGGCTTCCGTTCCACTTCGAGTGCCAACGCGATGCCGAGTTGTGAATTCTCTCCCTTGCGTGCGTCCATTAGGGCTGCCACCTCGATCGCAATGATGGGGTTACGCCGTTCCCAAACCGCCACATTGGCCCATGCGTCTACTGGCAAGACTCGCGGACTGTTGCCAAGCCGCACCTCGACTGGAATCACTCCCTGCGCCTTCGTGTGATAGGTCAAAAACACCCGACCGTCTCCGCCCGTCATGCCTGTGGCAACGGCTTTGCCGTTCTCGATGAGTTCGAGGAACTCCCCCCCTAATCCCATGGGAGACAACAGGCCTTTGGCCAAGAGCCTCGCCTCTACTATCACCGACTGTCCAGGTGTAACCAACGTGTCTTTAACCAGCAGCGTCCCAGGAGTCTTGTCCGCGGCTCCCCAGAGGCTGCTGCTGCAGACAAGCAGAACAAGACAACAGAGATAGGCAATTCGCACGACAACAATCATGGGCCGCGCGGCTCTGATGAGCAACGACGGGTGGCATGGGGAGGGCTACGCTTTCAGCGCCGCCAACACTTCGTCGGCGTGCCCGTCGACTTTGACTTTGCGAAAGATGGCCTTCACTTTTCCTTCGGGATCGATAATGAACGTGCTGCGCTCGATGCCCCAATATTTTCGGCCATACATGTTCTTTTCCTTATAGACCCCATAGATCTTGGAGATGGCCGCGTCCTCGTCGCTCAACAACTGGAACGGCAATCCAAACTTCTTGATGAATTTCCGATGAGAGTCGCGCCCATCCAAACTGACCCCAAGGATTGTCCCACCGGCCCGCAAAACTTGCGATTCAACGTCGCGGAAATCACAGGATTCTTTAGTGCAACCCGGCGTATCGTCTTTCGGATAGAAATACAGGACAACTTGTTTGCCGCGGAAACTTTTCAATGTGACAGTTTTGTCGTCCTGATCCGGGATCGAGAGCTCGGGAGCTACTTGTCCAACCACAATATCCTTGGCCATGTCTCACTCCTCATGTGTACAGAATGGAGAAACCCTCTGCCGACTCGGTGCAGAATCTGCTGATCGATCCACTCTTGCGATCGAACGTGCCCGTCTATCAATCGCCTAGAATCGTGGCAACGGGTTGGCACCGAACCTCGGCGGTCTCGTTCCGTATGGACGGTCTTTTGAATGCATTTTCGTGTCAGGGTTGCCATGGGGCTCCAAGACGGGAGAATTCCAAATCACCGTATCGCCGGGAGCCAAGTTGGCCGCCTCAAGAAAATGCTGGCGCGCAAGGTCCAGATTCCCCAGCGCGTTCAGCGCCAAGGCGTAGTTGTAATGCGCCTGACCTGACTGAGGTGCGACAGACACTGCATGTTCGAAGTACTTCTTGGCCGCCTCAAATTGTTTGGCATTGAACGCCTGCGTACCTTGCTCGGTGAGGGTCACAACCTGGGGCGTGGCATGTGGGCCGATCATACCCAGCGGAACGAGCAGTGGTTTGCGCTTTGAACACGCCGCCGTTCCCAGCAACGCCAGGATCACTCCCATGATCATCACCTGTTTCATATCCTCCTCCTCACCGTCTTCAGCTCACACCTTGGCCTGCTTTCTGATCTCCTCGTCGAACGTCTTTCGATACAGCACTTCCCACTCTGCACTACCTTCGATGATCCCACGCGAGTAGGAGGCCAGCTTGGCTTTCACCTTGCGGTCGATTTCTTTCTCCTGCGCCAATTCGGCGGCCACAACACGCTTGACTGCTTTTAGCATTCGCTCGTCATCGGCAACCACCCTGACCGCCGCGTGACGCTTGATCGCGGTAGCAACGACGTGCGACAAATGGCTGGTTTTATCTTCGCTTAGCACAGAATTATCCTGTCATGGGTCACTGATCAATGATCATACTCGAAGGGGCGGCCGATGCAGTCAGCCCTCATGATCGATGACATGTGACCCATGCCCTCCCTAGAGAATCACGCCCCGTTCATGGATCAACTTCTGCTTCACCAGCTGAAACATTTTCTGATAATCGACCTGGCCTTGCTCGATCTGTTTGTCATAGGCTGTGAGCATCTGGCGCACTTCCGTATTTAACCGATCCTCCACGGACAGCTCATCCGTGATCGCTTGATCAAGTCCAGCAACCAACGCAGTTCGGTCTCCAACGAGTTCGATATGTCCCTCGTGCTGAAGCCTCCTCACGAGGCTTTCGGCCATATGCCGCACACGTTCCTTCGAGAGACGCATGCCCTATCCTCGTTCGACTCGAATCGTCGCGGCTTCCATCACACAGCGCAGCTGAGTCGCATCCCCCACGATCTGCCCAACGACGTTCACCCGATCGGCGGGTACCGGATCGGCTCCCGTGCTCATTGGGGTTCGTCCAAAAAAAATCGCCAGAACCTGGCCGGCCCCCCAGTACGCGATATCTCCCACCGCGACCCGATTCGTGGCCGTTTCTCGATAATCGACCACACCGGGAATCTTGAAATAGAATTCTTCGCCCCACACATTAACCGGAGCCTGAACCGGGAGCACCGCATAGACCGCGGCCGCAGTTTTTGTTCTCTTGAGCTCCGCTTCGAGCCGGACTTCGCCGACCAGAATGCGAATGCGCTTCGCCGGTTCCGTCATGAAGCGGTACAACTTTCCACGAACACGTTCGTTCAGTCATTGCTACGGAGCCGGACTCTAACTTGTCTCCCATGTGAAATCAAGGCTACAATCGTCGCCATGCTGACCTCCACCTTTGTCTTATTGCAAGGCGTCGGGACCGTGACAGAGCGCCGGTGGTGGCAAGAAGGCGTGCTCGACTGGCACGGTTTTGTGAGTCGGCCTCGTATTACCGGGCTCTCACCGAACAGGAAATCGCTCTATAACGAGGACCTCTCCCAGGCCCTTGCTGCATTTGAAGCCAAGGATTTCCCTTCCCTTGCGGCACGGCTCCCTGGCCGCGAGCATTGGCGATTCTACGACACGTGCCGATCCACGGCGCTCTATCTCGATATTGAGACAACGGGTCTCGCTCTCCACGATCCGGCTGGAGCCGTCACCGTGGTTGGACTGCATTGGAACGGATCCACAACTACGTTGGTCCAGGGCGACACCCTGACAACCGACCGACTGCAGGCAGCACTCGATGAGTGCACATTGCTAGTCACCTTCTTCGGATCTGTATTCGATGTGCCGTACTTGCGCGCCAAATTTCCCCGCCTTCGATTCCCCATGCCCCACTTCGACCTGTGCCTGGCTGCACGCCGATTGGGTATGCATGGAGGGCTCAAACATCTGGAACAGGAACTTGGTCTCGATCGAGCACCAGCCCTTTGCGGCTTTGATGGCCTGGACGCCATACGACTGTGGTCACGGTGGCGCCTTGGAGATCAGACGGCTCTCGATGTGTTGCTGGCCTACAACCGCGCTGATACGGAATCTCTTGTGCCGCTGGCCACACTCGTCTATAGCGAGATGCTGTCACGCTTTGGCCCTTTGGTATTCGCTGCATCGGGGATGTCACACCACTCGCTCACGGCATACGCACCATGACCTGCTGGGCTGGTATCGGACGCAGTGAGATCGGATTGGTGCGTGCAGCGAACCAAGATGCGTTCATCACAATCGACCCATTAGGCTTGTGGGCTGTCGCCGACGGAATGGGGGACCATGTCGGCGGAGAGGTTGCTGCCCAGCTGGCTATCGCCAGCATCAAAGCGCACGCCGAATTATCAGCCGCGACGCTCCGTCAAGGCCACACCACGTCTTCCCAATTCTTAACTGAACTGATCACACACGCGCACCTGGTACTCATGGAGCAGGGGCAGCTGGAGCCGACACTCAAAGGAATGGGCACAACGCTCGTCATGCTGCTGATCCACTCGTCGGACCAATCGGAAGCCCATGTGGCGCATTTGGGTGACAGCCGCGCCTACCGATTCCGCTCCGGTGCGTTGACCCCACTCACCCGTGACCATACGCTAATCGAAAAATATTTGGCCCGCGGCATTTTGACCGAGAAGACGGCACGAACGCATCCCGAGCGCCATGTCCTGACGCAAGCGTTAGGCCTGTCGGCACCACTACGCCCCTCCCTGTCTTCCGTCTCGCTTGAGAAAGAGGATCTTCTGCTGTTGTGTTCGGACGGCCTGACGAAGATGCTGGAGGACGACGATATTCGGGATATCATGCGAGGTGCCAAAGGAGATCCGATCCAGGCCTGTGATCACCTAATCGACGCCTCATTGGAGCGCGGAGGCACGGACAACGTCACAGTGGTGGTCATTGGGCACCCATAACCCGAGATCTCCAAGCCAATATTGACAAGCTCCACAAGAGTGTGTAGCTTTTGCTATTGTTCTTCGCCGATTCTCTCGATCAGAGAGTTTCATCACAAGGGGGCATTGAATGAATCGTGCTACAGCAACCCTGGTGTGTACGGTGTTAAGTACCCTGCTATCAATGGCTGGGGCAATGGCAGATACCCCCGAGACGGCCGACCCGGAAACCGTCATTCGCAAACTTGTTCAGGCCAACGTTGAGAAAGATATGGCCACCATGTCCCGTCTGATGGCCCACGATGGCGACCTCACCAGTTATTCAGTCGGTGGACGAAAGTACGTGGGCTGGCCAGCTTTTGAGCAGGAGATGCGGGAAGAGTTCGCCGCAGTCCAGAAGTTTGAAATCCCGATCCGGGAACTCACTGTCTGGCACAAGGGAAATATCGCTTGGTTCACAATGGAATTGGATTATACCCGCTATACCAAGGAAGGCGCCGAGCTCAAACGCATGATACTGCCCTTACGTGAAACAGGCGTTTTGGAACAACGGAACGGCCAATGGGTCATGCTATCTTTTCATGAGTCGTTTCGCTCCGCGCAGATGAATGGTCCCCTTGCTCAGTCAAGTGCCTCGTCCTCACAACAGCTCCGAGTAAGTAATCCGGGGATTTCTATCATGCCGGATGTTAGCGGAGATTGGGATATTCTCGAAGTCGAGGACGACAAGCGCTACAAAGCGACGCTGGACAAGAACGGAAACGGCCCTTACACACAACACCAAGGACGATTCGTCACCACGAAAATTGAACACCGACTCTGGCAAGGCACGTGGCATCAGCCCGGCAACGATCGTGAAGGTGGGTTTGAAGTCCTCCTCTCGGAAGACGGTAACGAAGCCAAGGGCATCTGGTGGTACACGCGGGTCGATACGAGAAAAAACATTCCGCCGAAGGAACACGGCGGTACTTATCACTGGAAAAAGATCACGCCATCACCGGTTAGCACCCAATGAGCCCCCTCTACCTCTCTTCTGTCATGCCAACAATTCGGAGGCCGATTTACTGTCACCACTTCATTTTCTCCGGGAGGACTTATGTGTAGATTCTTCACTCTGCTGTTCTTCAGCGTCGCCATGATCTCATCCGCCTACGCCGATGGGGGACATGATCACCATGCCGTCCCTACGCTGAAAAAGCATGTTGGCTCCAAAATTACCTATGGAGAAAACACCGCCACCCTGACCTTCGGCCCGATCGATCTTCCGACCGGCCATGGCGAAGGGGATATGGGTGATTCCATGCCCCGGTTCAATTTTCAGCTACCTGAAGACAAATACCTCATCGGCTTCAAGTCGGCCTTGTCCACAGTCGAGGGGAAAGAACTACCGAGAAACTACTTGCACCATATCCTCATGATCAACAACACGAGACCCAGCGTTTCCTGCCCGGGCGAACCACTCTTCTATGGCGGAGCCGGCCTGGAAATGGCAGAAACCCACTTCCCGGATGGATACGGGGTCAAGCTTGAGAAGAACGACAAGCTCATGACGGTCGTCGCGTTTTATCATGGTGCCCCTCCTACCAAGAACGTCATTGCCACCTTCACCATGTACTTTGCGCCCAAGACGAAACCGGTCCAGGCCATGGACATCTATCAGGTTGGGGTCAATATCGTCTGTTTTACCAAGTTTGGCGATCGCCCGGCAGACCAGACTGACGAAGGAATTGAAATCGGACCCGGGGTCCAAGTACGCACTGCGCCGCTGAAATTCAGCATGGACGGCTGTGTTAAATATGCCTATCCACATGGCCATGATGAACTGCTGATGATCGCGCTGGAGAACAAAACTAAGAAACAAACTCTGCTCCGGACCATCCCAGACGTTGAACAGGACGGAACACTCCGCGAATTCTTGCCCCACCAGGTCTACAAAGACGGTCAGGGGTTCCCCATTTCAAAGGCAGATGATTATGAAATGGTTATGGTCTACCACCATTTACTCCAGAAACCTGAGCCCCAACATGGCATGGGCAATTATTTACTGTACATGACTCCGGGATCCTGCCCCGCAGAGAAGAAAACTGCCTCCGTTAACTAATCATTCCCTTGCGGCCTGCCGGTCCCGAACATCCGGCAGGCCCATTGCCCGCCCTCTCATTCATTCATAATCGTTCATCAAACTGCTTGTCACATTACTATTTCTTCACGCCGATTAACTTCCCAGTGCATATCCTTCAGCCGCGTTGTGCCAGCGTGTGAAAGCCGAGTGATTTGCGGGGGCATCGCTTGAGCAAGCGCTCCACCTTCGCCACCGTCGCTGGATGAATGGGCGTAACATCCGTGCCTTTGGGAAAGAAATCTCGGATCAGGCCATTCGTATACTCGTTCACCCTCCGTTCCCACGCGTGATCGGAAGGGGGGCAAAGAAGACCTGGGTGCACAGCCGCTGGGTGGTTTGTCGGTGTCCGGCGAACTCCTTTCCGTTATCGTACGTGATCGTATGAACCTGGACGCGCAAGGGCTTCAGCCGTTGCACCATCGCGCGGTGCGTGGCCTGGCCGTCGGCCGAGACTGCTTCGAGATAGTCGTGAACGGGCTCTTGCCCTCGACTGCACACAAGCGCGCTTCGGCTAACTGCACGATACCGTGAACGATGTCGAGCAGAAGCTCGATACGGATGGGGTTCTGCCCCACTTTCAAGAACACCTAACGAAAGATCATAATGAGCCCGAAAGGTGTCATGACGCAGCGATGCAAGTGGTCAGCGACGTACCCGCGTGAGACGGTGGCGATGCGGGCGGTCTCCGGGGTGACAATACACTCAGTCGCCACAGAGTTGTGGATTGAGGTGGGGGTGCTGGGCGTTGGCAGCGGGAACTTCGCCAGGAGACACCCCGTACGTTTCTGAGCCACGGGCGACCACCGCAAGCCGGAACGTCTCCGGCTCGCTTGTTAAGCCTACTCCTTGGCTCCTGCAAGCAGCTCTGCCGCGGTTTCCCTGACTTTCTTCGTCACCGTGGCACCTCCCAGCATACGTGCGATTTCCCATTCCCGCTCAGAACCGGTGAGGCGTCGCACTGAGGTCACCGTTCGATTCTTGAGCTGTGCTTTCTCCACACACCAGTGGTGGTCGGCTTGGGACGCCACTTGGGGCAGATGCGTCACACACAGCACTTGATGATACCGTCCCAAATCTTTCAACCGTTTGCCAATGGCAGCGGCGACGGCCCCTCCGACTCCCGTATCAATTTCATCGAAAATCATGATCGGTACCCGGTCCACACCCGCAAGAGCCGACTTGAGTGCCAACATCACCCGGGACAACTCCCCGCCTGAGACGACCCGCGAGAGCGGCTTCAAGGGTTCACCGACATTCGTTGACAGCATCAATTCTACACGATCCGCGCCTTTGCTCCCATAAGCCTGTTCGCCCTCACCCGTCACCACCTGAATCGCGAATTGCGTCTGCCCCATTTTGAGCGCGTCCAATTCCCGACGCACGATCTTGGTCATTCGTTTGGCTGCGTCCATTCGTTTGCCCGTGAGTTCCCGTGCCATTCGAGCAACTTCCCGCACCCCTTCACGAATCAATTGTTCGGAGCGCTCACGCTGTGCATCGGAATGCTGAAGTCCCTCCAGCTCCTCCCGAACACACCGGTGAGTCTGCAGCACGGCCTCGACGGTTCCCCCGTATTTCTTCTTCAACTGCTGAATCAACGCCAAGCGATCTTCGATGATCGCTAAACGCATCGGATCGTTGTCCAATCGATCTGCATAACCGCGGAGGCAGTCCGCTACCTCCCGCACAAGTACCTTAGCATCTGCGGCGAGCCGGCCGGCCCCTTGCATTTCAGGATCGATCTGCGCCAGCTCTCCCAACGTCCGTTCCACGATAGATAAATTCACCAACACCCCACCCTGCTCGCCATGAATCCGCTCTTGCACCTCCGCAGCCAGCTCATGCAGCCGCTGCGAAGATCCCAACCTTCGTCGCTCCCCCTGAAGCGCCTCTTCCTCGCCAATCGTCAACGCGGCCTCGTCCAGCTCTTGCTTCTGAAATGCCAAGAGATCTTCTCGTTCTGCGGTTTGCTGGACTTTGCGGGCCAGTGCATCCCGCTCTAGACACAACCGGACCCATTCATTGTAGGCTAACCGATACTGATGCTGCGCAGGATGGAGACGGCCAAAAGCATCAAGAGCATCAAGCTGTGCCTGAGGAACGAGCAGGGACTGTTGATCATGCTGTCCGTGAATGTCGAGGAGCGTTCCACCGAATTCTTCCAGCACGTGGACTGGACTCATGACTCCGTTTAGAAACACACGGTTTCGCCCAGAACGAGCGATGAGACGCCGAATGACAAGTTGTGAATCGTCTTTGCTGAGAATTCCCTGGTCCCGCAATTTTTGACTAAGCGGATGGCCTGATGGAATCTGGAAGGAGGCCTCGAGTTGCGCTTCGTCTGCCCCAAACCTGATCTGATCACTGGACGTCCGTCCACCGACAAGAAGCGAAAGAGCATCGATCAGCAGTGATTTTCCGGCTCCCGTCTCCCCTGTGAGCACAGTAAATCCGGCATCAAGCGTCACTGCGAGCTGTTCGAGGACAGCAAAGTTGATAATACGCAGCTCGGTCAGCATGGCTGCGTCGCAGGGATCACGCGGTGCCGGTAGGTTGGGCCAATAGCGAATCAATCATGTCTTTGAATTGCCGCTTGGGCCTGGCTCCAACAAGTTTCTCAACCGGACGTCCGTTCTTAAAAAACAAGATCGTCGGGATACTCATCACCTGATAGCGCCCTGCCACCTCCGGATTTTCATCCGTATTCAGCTTTAGGACCTTCAGTTTCCCGGCATACTCCTTAGCCAACTCGTCGACAATCGGCGCTACCATTTGGCAAGGGCCACACCATACCGCCCAAAAGTCAACCATCACCAGCTCTGAAGTCTTCATGACTTCAGTATCCCAAGTCATATCTTCCACTTTCAAGGCATCACTAGCCACGTCTACGCCCTCCTATAAAGATCGCTCCCTCACACATGATTGCATCGTACCCTAGCCTCGTTTTTGGTGTCAATTACACAAGCCACAGACACATCGGCACAGGCTCACACACGATCTTTACCGGCTTCCGACGGTCGCGCTAGCAGGTTGTGGGACCTGCTGAATAAGGCCATACCCGCCTCCAGGGGTAGGCCATGGCAACCCGCGTTCACCCCACAGCAAGGGGGACAGGATACTCCGCATCATGGCGGTGCCGGTATTTTCCGTCCATCCCAACCCAGTCAAGCTAAGCATGAAATTGAACTGCTGACGGTCAGGCAACTGCAAATAGAAGACGCCTGCCGACCAGCACTTGCAGGGGTTCTGATAGAGTGCCGCAACATCGTACTCCGGACTGCGTCCATGTTTGACGTCGTAGTAGCCTTTGGCCCCGATCGTCCACCCCCATGGCGTACGAAATGCCCCGCCCATCGTCAAGAAGAAAATCTCGTCCGTCGGCGCATAGACCTCATTGAAGGAAATGGGATTCCAGACATCCCCACGTCTGACGCGATGGCCAGCACGCGAGTACCGCTGTCCCACATCAATGTACCAGTTGTTGCCTTCCCGGAAACGAAGGTCGGCATTCACTTGACTCACGACCCCTTGATAGGGATCAAAAAATGCATCGACGGTCAGATACTGATTGATCAGAGGCTGCAGACCTACGATGATATCCCCAGCGCCAGGCCCAAATCCGGCGGTACTTAATTGAGATGTAGCGGCATACGGCTGATGATTGCCGATAACCGCCCGCAACCAAATGTCGGAAAATGGCCGCCCCTGGATCGCCACCGTAGACGGCTGAAGCGGCTGAGTGATCGACCCCAGGAGCGGATTGACTCCGGGCGTAAAGTCACGCGCATGCGTCTGCACGGACCCAACGTGGTAGCTCTGGGCAATCGTCACATCCAACCAGTTGAACGAGCGGTCTCGTCCCTGTTCCAGAATGCGGCTACGTAAGGCATAGGTCAGAAGATTCTTCCTCGGCAGATCGTCGACCTGATCGATTAGTGTGAGCTTCGACTGATCCGTCCCCGGCACATATTCATAGATGGCAGACGGTTCGAGCGTATGTAAAAACCCACCATCGTGAGTCAGCCCGAACCGGCGTGTCAGCTTCGACATCGCTTCGACACCAACCCAGAACGTCTCTCGATGCTGCGCCGCGACTGTCTGTGCTCCTCGGCTGTAATACACCTCGCGGAACTTCATTTGTGGCCTGATGCCGATGATATGTCCGATGTCGATCACGTCAGTCGTAAGACCAGGAACAACCTCAACTCGATTCAGGGTAAACCCCTGCTCTCGGTAAAAATTGACAAAATTGCCTTCCATCCCAAATCGCAGAGGCGAATTCAATAATGAAACATCGGGCAGGCTATATCCGACTTCAGGAAGCCGCTGAAACGTATCTGTTCCCCCGGCCTGCAACGGCTGGAGGAAGCGCCCCAGCAAGTAGAGATTCCCAAGCGGCAGACGCTGTGTCGCCAGCAAGTTGGATTCATTGCTGGGCGATGCCCGCGCTATCCCAGAACTGCTTAGTTGTTGGAAGTAATTGGGATCGGTAACAAAATTGATGTTGCTCCGAAGCAGAAAGGTGTCAGTGAACATTTGCGTGTGACTGCCGTTAAAAAATGCGCGTGCACGCATGTCCTCGTCCCTTGTCTGACTCATTCCCGCGACGTTGGGCAATTCGGTCTGCTGGAGAAAGCTCACATGCCACTGCCCACGAGACCGTTTGTCCAAGACATACCGATAATCGGAATCTACCCCATAGCCCAATTGGCTGTAATACTTTGGTGCAATCGTCAGATCGTGACTTGGATTGATGGCCCAAAAGAAACTGCCGTGGGCGTACATACCAAACCGGTTGTCGTATGAGATCAGTGGCATCAGAAATCCGGTCTTCCGCTTGGCCATGGCATAGATCAGCGCGGGGAACGGAAGGACCGGCACATCGTTTACACAGAACCACGTATTTTTTAATGTTATGCTGTCGCCGAAGATCGCATCGGCATCTTCAAATCGCAGACGCCAAGCCGGGACTTCCCCCTCCTGTGCATCGCAGTTTGTAAAACTGCCTCCCTTGACCCGGTAGTGATATTCAGAAAAGCGCTGCAAGAGGCG
>VGXB01000049.1 GCA_016873515.1 Nitrospira sp. | reverse complement strand
GTTTCCACGACCTATGCTGAGATCTACATCGTTGGACAATTTGGTGTGACGCTGCCTTCAGTATTGGGGAACGGCCTTGGCGAGGGGGACCTGACTGGTCAGTTTATTATCCCTGGATCGAAGGTTTTCGGACAGGTTCTTGATGAATCGATTCTCTATGGAGGAAAGGTTGAACACTATTTCATTTCAAAGCGGCCGTGATGATCGCGCTTCCGATCAGGAGCGATTCCCAGGATTGAATATGATATCGATCCGGCGTTTTCTCCGTGAGGAGCATGACGGCAAAGAGGTAAAAAATCAGGATGGCGCTGGCGTATACCATCAGCTGGATCGCGAACAAGCATTCCGCGCGCAGGGTGACGTACAGGCTGGCGATATGGAAGAACCTGACCAGCAGGGATAGCGCACTGTAGACTGGATTTCCGAGCGCAACCACCAAAACGGTGGTCAGCGCGAGTACGCCGGAGAAATACCCGAAAAATACATGTGCCACGATACCATCTCTTCAGGCACAGCACAGACTCGACATCATCGGCACGACGCACCACAGGCCGCTTCCCCGGCAAGGGCAAGACGCCAAAGCCGGTCAATCCAGCTTGGGCGGCACGTGCGCGAATGCCACGTTGACGAACGCAGTATTGGGGTGTTGGAACTCCAACCGCTTCTCACGGACTGGAAACGACCGATCCCCAATCGCGAGCAGTTGCTGTTTGTTCAAGTGGAGCTGTTGCTTATCGTACGCGGCCTATTCAAATCCTCGCGTCATGCCCAATGCATCGACGGGGCAGGTATCCACACACATCCCGCAAAAGAGGCAGCGCGTCATGTCCATGTAGTATTCTTTGGAGTAGCGTTTCGTCGGCTCTCCCGGGACTTCGGCGCTGACGACGCGAATGACGCGCGACGGGCAAGCCGCTTCGCAGAGATCGCACCCCACGCACTTCTCGGTGTCGTCGTCGTAACGCAGCAGCGCGAGCATGCCGCGATAGTTGTTCGGCAGCGTGCGCATCTCGTGCGGGTACTGCAACGTGGCTGGCTTGTACTTGAGCAGATGCATGAGTGTGATTTTCATGCCGACGGCGATTTCATAGAATGTGATGATCTTCAGCTATTCGCGTAGGTTCAATCGTGTGGGGGGCCGCCGACGGGGTCGGCGTGTTGATCGCATCCTACTTCAATTGTTCCTGGATGAATACGATGATGGAGGTGATGACGATATTTGCCAGCGCAATAGGCAGCAGGACTTTCCAGCCGAACCGCATGAGCTGGTCATAGCGCAGCCGCGGAAGCGTGGCCCGGAGCCAGAAAAAGAGAAACAGAAACGAGTAGGCCTTGAAGGCAAACCACATGGTGTTTTCAATCCAGGCCAAGGATGGAAGGCCGATTAGACTCAGGAGCGTGCCAGGATATGGAGCGTTCCACCCGCCGAGAAACAATGCGGACGCCACGCAGGACACCAAGACCATGTTGGCATATTCGGCAAGGTAGAAAAACGCGAACCGGAGGCCGCTGTATTCGGTGAAAAATCCGGCAACCAGCTCGCTTTCAGCCTCGGGCAAGTCAAATGGGACGCGGTTGGTCTCCGCTACCGTTGAAATCACATACACGGCCAGCGCGATAAGTTGCGGGGCCCAGAGCTTAAAGGCGTACCAGTTCCAAAACCAGCCTTCCTGGGCGTTCGTGATGTGTACCAGGCTCAGCGAGCCAGACAGAATCAAGATCCCAACGATGGACAGTCCGACGTTCAACTCGTAACTGATGATCTGCGCGGCCGATCGGAGTCCGCCCAGCAGCGAGTATTTGTTGTTGGAGGCCCATCCGCCGAGGATGATCCCGTAGGCACCGAGGGAGGCAAAGGCCAGAATGTAGAGAATGCCGATATTGATGTCGCTGATGACGAACGGTTTCACGGCAATGCCGGCAATCTCCCACGTCAGGTCCGGGCCCCACGGAATGACGGCAAACCCGATAAAGGCCGGAATCAGCGCCAGCAGCGGCGCCGCAGTGAAGAGGAACTTGTTGGCACCGGCGGGCATGAGGTCTTCCTTGAAAAAGAGCTTAATGGCGTCCGCGAACGGCTGGAGAGAGCCATAGGGGCCTACTTCCATCGGTCCCATGCGGTCCTGCATCCAGCCGAGGACTTTCCGCTCGGCGAGGGTGAGCAGGAGTACCGTGACGATGACGATTCCCACGATGACAGAGATTTGTGTCAGAGTAATGGCAAGGCGCAACCCTAATTCAGTCACGATACGACTCCTTGCTATCGAGGGTAGTGATAGACATTGTCGAGCAGCTTTCTCGCACCACCGTAATCACCGAGACGGACGTCCTTACGCAGCAGATTGCGCGGTCAATGCCGCGACGGAAAACGGCTTAAATGTCAATCCATCGAGCTGCGGTGGCGCAATCCCCTTATGCTGGACTAGAACTTTAAACGTCCCGCCCATTCCGTTCGGTTTCAACAAATGACGCGCCGCATGGAACGACGGGCTTTCCGGTTCCAGGTCGCCGATCATCTGCTCGACGCCAAGTCCCATGAGGAAGCTCAGTTGGTTGGTAAACCCTGTCACGGAAAGGCCATGCGCCTCGCCCTTGGCCGCCAGACTCGAAAAATCCACATGGGCCGTCATATCCTGCTCACCCACGCGCACATAAGGGTCGTCGTTGACGGAATGCCGGAAATAACAGAGGAATGTGCCGGTCTTCCGGTCGGGCCGATACAGATCTTGGACCGTGTGCCCATAATCGATCGTGAGTACGACCCCTCGCTGGAGACACTGGCCGACTTGGTTCATCCAGTCCAGTGCCTGGAGATTGACCTCGGTCCGATACCCTTCCGGCCAGCGGGTCTTCATGTCCCTCACGCGATGACTGAGAAGATCGGAGGACAGGGGCCTGGCACACTCCACAAACCGCCCGTCACGATAGTCCACGTGCAGCTCTTCGATCTGTCCATTGCTGAGTTGGATGCGGTGGATAGGGAAGGCGTCGATCAATTCGTTACTGAACATCAAGCCCGTGACACTTCCCGGTCCGAGCTCGTCCAGACTGTCGGTCCACGTGAGGAGATTTGGTTGATTCATGAACGCACTCAGGTGTTGGCGTTGCCGTTGCCGCATGGCGGGACTGCGCTCGATCAGGATGTACCGAAGCCGGTCTGGGAAGGATTCTGAATCACGCTGACATGCCGACAAAATATGTTTGGCGAGCAAGCCTTTGCCGGGTCCCATTTCGACGATCGTGAAAGGATCAGAGTTGCCGAGCAGATCGTCAATTTGACGCGCTTGCTTGGCGACCGCCTGGCCGAGTATTGGATGGACATCCGCGCTGGTGTAAAAATCACCTGACCACCCGATGCGAGCGCTGCCATCATCGGGATGCCGCATGTAGTAGCCGAACTGTGGGTGGTAGAGGGCCAGGTCCATGAAACGGACAAAAGGGATGGGTCCCGAGATCGCAATCTCGGACGCAATGGCGGCAACAAGGGCCGGGTGTCCTATTGACACAAAGAAACCCCTTATCAGTCGGGTACATGGGAAAAAGTGACACCCCTAGAAGAAGGGGAGATTTTCCCCATTTCCGCTACGGGTAGAAAGCAACGTAGGGTAGCTTTGGCAGAGCGGCTAAGTCAAGGTGAGGGCAAACAGGTGGCAATCCAATTTAGAAATGTCCGCTTTCTCCCAAAGTAGAAATGACTGGTTTATGTGATCGGCCCCGCCGCCAGAAGTTCTCGTGGAGGCAGCGCCCGTTTGCGCCAGGGATGAATCTGTGCCTATGTGATCAGTCGGTGCTGGCGTGACGCCGTCTGCGGTACGACCGGGCGTCCTGGATGTGCGGTGATGCGGGCATAGGCGAGCACATGGCTCTGATGCGTCATGCGCAGCGTCCCCTCGACCCATTCTTCCATGACCATCAGTAGCTGAAGCCAGTTGATGGCAATCCAATTCAATTCTCCGTGAGCAAATTGCGTCATTCTTTGAGCGGACACTCACCGAGATTCCGGCAGAGCGAGTTTTGCTTTCCTTTTTTTCAAGGGATCGCCGGGCCTGTGGCAACTTACGTGGAGACTCGGGAACCATTCTTGCCGAAATCCTTCGACTAGCCAGAGGCCAGGGAGCACACTGCTTTTTCCCCTTTCTTTTTTCTCTAGTTTGGTAGGGAGGCTGGACCTTCGATCTTTGGCATGGCGCTTGCCGTATCGATTGGCCATCGAGAATGTACATGCTGGCGTTGCGGCACTTTGATTCGGTGTGTTCCTTCCTCTCATTTTTTTCTTTGGGTCGGTCGGAGGGAGCAAATCTGTGGCCTCGGCATGGTGCCACAAGATATGTCGCAGTGAATCGTGCCACGCACGCTGACATGGCGACATTTTGTCGCCGCTTTACAGGCGTGCGTGAAGACAATGTGAGTAGTCGATCGCAGGAGAGAATTCGCGCATTATGCCGATGCCACAGATTCGATCTCTACGGCTGCCCCCCCCTTCACGCTCCGTGGCACTTCTTATACTTCTTGCCGCTGCCGCAGGGGCAGGGGTCATTGCGGCCGACTTTGGTGTCGGACCGCTGTGCAGAGGCCGGAGTCGAGATCGTTTCTTCGCCGTGACTCAGGGTGAGCTTTGATTGCAGACGTGAGATGACGGGCGGCGGAGGCGGGGCGTCCGGGGGCGCTTCCTGGCGCACGGCCTGCACATGGAAGAGCCGGTCCAGCGTATCGGATTTGACGCGCTCCATCATGCCGGCGAACAGATCGAAGCCTTCGCGTTTATATTCGATCAACGGATCTTTCTGTCCGTAGCCGCGGAGACCAATGCCATCACGTAAATGATCCATGCCAAGCAGGTGATCCTTCCAGTGATGATCGATGACCTGGAGCATGAAGGTCTTCTCCAAGAACCGCATCAGCTCCGGGCTCAATGCTTGTTCTTTCTTTCCGTAGGCCTCGTGCACTTGGGTCTTGAGATCTTCTACCAGTGCGTCACGGCCGACGTCGCGGAGCGATTTTCCTTCGTCCTGCTTGCCTTGGGTGATGTCGAGACCGAACTGACCGTGCATCACCTCCGTCAAGCCCTTCAGATCCCATGCTTCCGGGTACTGCTCAGGCGGACAGTAGATATTCAACGAGGAATCCACCATGCTTGCCATCATGTCACGCAAGTCGGTGGTGAGGTTGTCTCCTCCCAACACGGCCCGGCGATGGTGGTAGATCACTTCGCGCTGCTTGTTCATGACATCATCGTATTCGAGCAGCTGTTTGCGGATTTCGAAGTTGTGCGCTTCGACCTTCTTCTGCGCGTTGGCGATCGCACGCGTGACCATACCGTGTTCGATGGGGACGCCTTCCTCCATGCCGAGCTTCAGCATCAGTTGCGAGACCCGCTCGGAGGCAAAGATGCGCATCAGATCGTCTTCCAGCGACAGGTAAAAACGAGACGTGCCCGGATCGCCCTGGCGGCCGGCTCGGCCGCGCAGCTGGTTGTCAATGCGGCGGCTCTCGTGCCGTTCGGTGCCGAGGATATGCAGTCCGCCCAAGGCCACGACGTCCTGCTTATTCTTGTCGCAATCAGAACGGATTTCCTCGTAGAGTTCAAGCTTGCGGGCGTCCGGGAGATTCTCTTCCCGGTAGAGTACCTGCTTGTACGTGAATTCAGGATTACCACCCAACAGAATGTCGGTGCCGCGTCCCGCCATGTTCGTGGCGATCGTGACGGCCCCCTTACGGCCGGCCTGGGCAACGATCTCCGCTTCCCGCTCGTGCTGCTTGGCGTTGAGGACGTTGTGTTTGATGCCGTTGTGGCTCAGCAGGCCGGCGAGTTTTTCTGATTTTTCAATCGAGATGGTGCCGACGAGCACCGGTTGTCCACGCCCGTGGCACTCCTTGATGTCTTCAACGATGGCCGCGAACTTTTCCTTTTCCGTCCGGTAGACCACATCGGCGTAGTCCAGTCGGATCATCTTCCGGTTGGTCGGCACCACGTTGACGTCGAGGTTGTAGATCTTGGCAAATTCCGCGGCTTCAGTGTCGGCGGTGCCGGTCATGCCGCTCAATTTCTTGTACATCCGGAAATAATTCTGAAACGTGACCGAGGCGAGCGTCTGATTCTCGTTGGCGATCTTCACTCCTTCCTTGGCCTCGACGGCTTGATGCAGGCCGTCGCTCCATCGGCGGCCCGGCATGAGCCGGCCGGTGAATTCGTCTACGATAATGACCTCGCCGTCTTTCACGACATAGTCCACGTCGCGCTTGTAGAGCGTGTACGCTTGCAGCGCCTTGACCACGTGGTGCACCAGATCCATGTTGCCCAGATCGTACAAGTTGTCGACGCCGAGAAGTTTTTCGACGCGCATGTTGCCGTCTTCGGTCAGCGAGGCCGTCTTGGTTTTTTCCTCGATGGTGAAATCCTGCTCGGGCTTGAGCTGCGGGATGATGGCGTTAATCCTGTAATAGAGATCGGTCGTCTGATCCGTCGGCCCGGAAATGATGAGCGGAGTGCGGGCCTCGTCGATCAGGATGCTGTCGACTTCATCAACGATGGCGAAATTCAACTCGCGCTGCACGCATTGATTCAACGCGGTCACGACGAGGTTGTCGCGCAGATAATCGAACCCATACTCGTTGTTCGTCCCATATGTGATATCGGCGCGATAGGCTTCCGGCCTGGTGCAGGGGCGCAGGTGCTGGAGCCGCTTGTCCGAGGCTTCGTAGGTCGGATCGAAGATGAAGGAGGCATCGTGCTGAATGACGCCGGTGGAGAGCCCCAGTGCATAGTATAGTTGGGCCATCCATTGCGCATCGCGCTTGGCGAGATAATCGTTGACCGTGACGAGATGGGCGCCTTTGCCTTCCAGGGCATTTAAGTAGACCGGCAGCGTCGCGACGAGGGTTTTCCCTTCGCCGGTTTTCATTTCCGCGATGCGGCCCTTGTTCAGGATCATGCCGCCAATTAGCTGCACATCGAAATGTCGCATGTTGAGCACGCGGCGGGACATTTCCCGGCACACGGCGAAGGCCTCCGGGAGGATCTCCTCGAGGGGCGTCCCGGCCCCCAGGCGTTTCTTGAATTCCTGAGTCTTGTCCGCAAGGGCTTCGTTGGAAAGGGGCGTCAGGCCGGATTCCAGGCTGTTGATGCGCTCGACAATCGGCAGGAGTGCCTTGATTTCACGATCGTTTTTGCTGCCGAAGATCATGTTGAGAAATTGCGTAACCATAGAGATACCGATATTGGTGATAAGTGATGGTACCGCCCACTAGAACCAAAACACTATACACAATCTCTCTAACGAATCCTATAATTAGTGACGGCAGAGAGCTCAACCTGCCGGATTGACAGGGGTTGCGCCAATCCATTATCATTACTCCAATATCATGAACGGTGGGTTGATGAATCACCGTATCCTCAAAGCTCTGTCGATTCTGCTTGTGCTCTGCGTTTTGTCCGTCGGCGGACTCGCGCAGGCAGAATCCGTCGAACACTCCGGGCACCATGCACACCATCAGGCGGCCACTCACGGCACCGTGCTGTGCTCCTGGATGTGTGCTGCAGGCCAAGGATGGGAAACGGTTGTTACTCTCAACCCGCACGAGCTGGCCCTGATCGAACACCTTGAACTTGCCGCCATCAGTCAAATTCTAGTTCGCTACGAAGGTTCTCCAACCACTCGCGGTCCCCCTCTTCGCTAAATCCAAGTTCATCGGACCCTGTGCCTGGGGTGTTAAGCCATAGCAAGTTCCTTGGGGTACGGGTCCACCTAGTTTGTCTATCCAAGTTGTAATGTGGAGACGCTCAACATGAGCTGGTCTCTATTTTAAGATATTAAGGGTAGCAAGCCAGTCAGGCGGCGAGTTGGCACAGCGCAAGTTGACAGAACAGTCCAAAACTGAGTGGGCACAACCATGATGATTCACGCGGATGAACAACAGTCTTTCCTCTCGGCGTGGGGCATTTCGCTCGCCGTGCATAGTATAACGGTGGTCTTGGGGCTTGCCTTTTTGACGCAGATCACACCGGTCGTGAAAGAGGAGATTTTCAAATGGGAGGTCGCATTGGTGCAAGCGACGCAACCGGAACCGATGCTCAAACACGTCGAGCCGACCGCGAAGCTTGCACCCGCTGTCAAGCCGAGGCCTGAGCCGGTCATGCAACGGACGGAGCCACGACAGCCAATGCAAATGGTTCAGCCGGTCGTGGAGCCGGTTAAACCGATCGACCAGAAGACCGAACCAGTACCGGTGATAGAAGCGAAGGAACCGGAACTGGTTGCGCATGCTGAGCCGGTGGTGGCATCGGTGCCTACTCCGGGGTATGAGCCGACCGCGTATGTAACCCCGGCCCCGTCCGTGCAGCAGGACAGTCCGCCCCCCGCGACTTCTCACGGCAGTGACACTGCACCCGCTGTGGAAGAAGCACCGATGCAGGTGGCCAAGGTTGCCGAACCGGCGTCCGACATCAAGGAAGATAACCGATGGGTCGGCGAATCGCTCTGGCGGCGGGTGGCGGAGTTGAAACGGTATCCCAATTCGGCCCGTATGAACGGCCAGGAAGGGAAAGTCCTTCTGAGGGCCGTCATCCGGTCGAATGGCCAGCTGGCAGAGGTCTCGATCCAGAAAAGTTCCGGCCACAGCATCCTTGACGCGGCCGCGATGGAGACCGTGAAACTCGCATGCCCGCTTCACATGAAACATGCCGTCGGAAAGCCGCTGATCATCGTGAGTCTTCCTATTGTCTACAGTTTAGCCAATTAGCAGGCGTATCGTGATAAGCACAAAATCCATTTCGTGGTTGACGGGAAACATGGCGTGGGTCCTCTGTGCCATGCTGATCGTGGGAGAGTCATTGTCAGCGGGGCAGGTCTGGGCCGCCGGCTCCGAGCTGTCGGCTACCATGGGCTCCAAGCATATGATGGTCCATCAGGCGAAGAACGTGATCGGCCCGACCGTGCAGATCGACGAGCAAGGGTTCGTCTTTGCCGCGTGGGTGGAAGAGGACAAAGACGCGCGCGCGATCATGTTCGCGCGATCGGACAAGCCGGGTGGGCCGCTCGGTGCTCCCGTGCGTGTCAACCAGGCGGGTGAGAATCCGTACTATCGACAGGAATCGCCGGCCTTGGCTGTTCGAGGAATCGATGTCTACGTCATGTGGTCGCTGACCCATCCGAAGATCACACCGGACAAGCCGTTTGCGGGCGAGCTACGGCTCAGCCGGTCCGGCGATGGAGGCCGTACGTTTGCACCGTCGGTGGTAGTGAACGACGACGGGCAAGTCATTCAGCATACGTTCGATTCGCTGCACGTCGCGCCGGACGGAACGGTGCATGTGGCGTGGATCGACGGCCGCGAAGGCAAGAAAGAGCCAGGGACGTTTGCGGCGAGATCGACGGATCAGGGGCGCACCGTTGCCAAGAATCTGAAGGTCGATGATGAGACCTGCGTCTGTTGCAGGACAGCGTTGGCTACGTCGGCAGATGGTGTTGTGTACGCCGCCTGGCGGAAGATTTTCGATGGCAATGTCCGTGAAACCGTGGTGTCTCGTTCGACAGATGGCGGCGAAACCTATTCTTCTTCAGTAGTGGTGGGGAACGATCGGTGGGTCTATCCTGCCTGCCCACATCGGCCGGCGTCGCTTGGTGTGGACCGATTAGGCCGCCTCTATGTGGTGTGGTACACGGAAGGCGCCGATGAAACCCCCGCGATCTATTTGACCTATTCCGACGACCAGGGCCTGACCTTTTCTGACAAGAAGCAACTGAACCGCTCCAAGGGCACCTTCCCCGACCATCCGCAGATGGCGGCCGATCCGGACGGGAGAATCGTCGTGATTTGGGAGGAGCAGTCGCCCGTCCGCCGGGAAGTCGTGGTTAGCTACTCGATTGATCGAGGCCGGTCGTTCAGCCAACCGGTGAAATTGAACGAGAAGAACGGGCAGACTCCGACTGTGGCGATCAATCAACAGGGAACGGTCGTCATGGGTTGGAAGGAGCATGCAATGCCTGCTCATCGATTGGTCCTGCAAACCATGCAGCTCTCGATGGTGACCGTGGCGGTTGAAAAGGCAGGAAGCCATGGACGGTAGATGGTATTGCCAGATGATTGGTTCGCTGCTCGCGGGGTGTGTGCTGTTTCTCGCTGTCAGCGATCCCGCGCATAGCGCCGCCGGCGATCCTTTCGCCGCTCTGCGTGTCACGCGCATCACAGCCGGTGCTCCGGTGGTGGCGTTCGATCTCAAATCGCTCGATGGCGGCACGCTGCACTCGAAAGAGCTGGCGGGGAAAGTGGTGATCCTGAATTTTTGGGCGACCTGGTGCGGGCCCTGTAAAGAGGAGATGCCGTCGCTCGCTAGGTTGCAAGCGCAATTCGATCCCGCGCAGGTGCGGGTGGTGACGGTGACGACGGACTTGCATCCCCAGGGTATCAAGCAGTTTCTCGACCATTTGGGTATCCGTCTGACGGTGTTGTTTGATGAGCAGGAAGATGTATCAAGAATGTTCATGGTGCGGGGGCTTCCGACGACGGTGTTAATTGCGCAGGATAGCCGCACCGTCGGCCGTGCCGTTGGACCGCGCGTCTGGGATGGCAACGAATCGGTGGTGCTGGTGCGGCACATCCTTGAGGGCAACAGATGAGGCGCAATCTTCCTTCGGTAGCCATCGGAGTAGTGCTGCTCTACGTTGCGTTGACGATTGGCGCGATCAGCTGCTTCTTTCTGCACGCCCTACCGTCATCGCACCATCATCACGACCAGTCGCCTGCCGCGCACTCGGTGCTCTGTGCCTGGGTCTGCGAGGTCAACCCGCTTGTCGCTGCGTTGACGGTTGTGCCGCAGGTTGCCCTCTTCACCTTCGTGGCCATGTTGTCGCTGGCCGGTGCCGTATCGCTTTCGAATTCGTTTCAGACGCTGTGCCGTTCCCGCGCTCCCCCACGCTGATCCCTATTCCAACAGCATTTTCACTCAGGATACCGCTGTGCGGCCCAAGATGGTCTGCCCAGCGAGCTATGCAATTCTCAAAGTATACGGAAGGAGAGGCGTGTGATGTTGAGACAGGCATCCATTTTTGGAAGACGATACGCAACGATACTGGGGTTGTCGGTGACCGTGTTGGTCGGAGGCGCGGCATTTGCACAAGACACACTGTCTGCCGATTCGTCGCCTTCGCCGCGCGAACGCGAACTGCGAGACCAGCTCAAGAACATCCTGCAGGAATTAGACGAACTGAAGAAGAAGCAGGACGATGGCACATCTGAATCGGAACGTCCGGCCATCATCAAGGAGAAAACCGAAGCTCCATCAGGTCTCTTCAAAGATGCCGATCAAAAGTCCGCATCGGCGGCCGAACCGGATTTCGAGTTGGTTGATATGAGCATCGTCAGCAAGCGGTTTCAAAAGCGGCCGGAAGGGGTGTCGTTGTCGGCAACCGTTCCGTCCGAAACGGATTCGCAGCCCACGAGAACGATGAAGGAATCTATGGAATCACTTCCTGGAGTCGTTCTGCGCCAGGCCAACGGGCCGCGTGATTTTAGCATGATGATTCGCGGGCAGGGGGTCAAGACGACGTTCGCGGTTCGCGATATCAAAGTCTACGAAGACGGCTTTGTACAAACGCAATCGGACGGCCTCTCGCGTCTCGATATACACGATCCCTGGTTCATGCGGAGCGTCGATGTCATTCGTGGAGCCTCGTCGTCACTCTATGACAATTATGCTCTCGGCGGCATGGTGCATTTCCGTACCAGACGAGGGAGCGATATCAATGGTCTGGAAACCTTTTTCTCCGGCGGATCGTACGGGTATCAGAAATATGCCGTCGCCATCGGCCAAGAAACAGAGCGATTCGATATCGCCCTGTTCGGTAGTCAGGTTGCGGAAGATGGGTTTATCCAGCACAGCAACTACAATACGCAAACGCTCAACTTCAATTTGCGCTTCAAGCTGGATGACAAGCAAACCTTCTTTTTCAAAGGCATCACCAATTGGCTGAATACGAAAGTGCCGACCCGCCTCACGCAGGCCCAGTTTAGCGCCGATGAGCGGCAAGCCGGCAATAGCGCGATCAGCCGCAATCAAAGCCGAGTCGATCGGCGCACGATCGTCGGAGGGATCTACGAGCGGCAGATCGGTGCGAACACGGTCTTGACGATCGAAGCCGACTACGATGTCAAAGACATTCAGCAGACGTTTAGTCAGATTACGGAGAACACCAACCCCAATTACAAGCATTATGCCGATCTGCGACATGACGGCAGCCTGGGCACCATGCCCTTGAGGAGCTACGTCGGATTCTTTGTCAATCAAATGGACCAGAAGGCCAACTCGTTTACAAACAATGGCAATAATGTCGGAAGCAAGGGGACATTGGTTCAAAACAGCCGTGGGAACATTTTAAACATCGGCGGCCGCTTCCGAGAAGAATTGGAGTTTCTGCCGACCTGGACACTGGCAGCTGGCCTGGGTTTCGAGCAGTCTCGCATCAGCGTGTCCGCAACGAACTACAGTTCGGGAGCGGTTAGCACCCAGCCTAGCTTGTCTCGTACGTTTGACAATTGGGCTCCGGAGTTGGCGCTGATCTGGAAGCCAGATAACGGCTACAAATACTGGATGCGGGGTTCAACGGGCTATGGCATCCCGACCTTTAGCAATCTGCTTCGAAATCCGGTCACAGGTTTGCCTGGAACCAACTTCGATCTGAAACCACAGAAAAATGTGAACGTGGAACTCGGCACGGATATGCAGCTGCACCCCACACTGAACTTCCACCTGGTCGGGTTTTGGACATTTTACCGGGATGAAATCATTACGCAGACGATTTCTGGCAGCAATACTACATCGGTCAATGCTGACTCGTCCGAGTACCGGGGAGTCGAAACGTCGGTCGACTGGCGGCCGGTGCCCGGCTTCCGATTATCGGGCGCCTATACGCACATCGATGCGCGATATATCAATTTTGCCGATCGGAGTACCAGCTTCACGATTCAGGATGGCAAGAAGGTGGCGAATGTGCCGACCGATGTCTTCAACGGCAAGATCGCCTACGACCATGAGCCGACCGGCTGGGGTGCCTGGTTTGAGGGGAGTTACCACAACAGCTATTTTCTGAACAACAGCAATACGTTCGGGATTCCCTCCTACATGATTGCGAATATCAACGCACATAAGCATTTCAAATTCAAGGATTCTTCCTGGTTCCGGTTTGCCAAGCTCTACGTGGAAGTCGACAACATCGCGGATAGAAAGTATGCCGCGTCTGGCACAGTACTCAGCGGTAATACGCATGCCGCGGCGGTCGTCCAGGAGGCATTCTTCGCCGGGTATGGCCGGGCCGTCTATGCTGGGGTGACCTTGGGATTTTTCTGACACAAACGGCTGGACGGGGGCACGGCGCTCCCGCCCACGCCATAAGGAGCATAGTCATAGCCACTGTTCGCGCAAATCATGGGGCACTTTATTATTAACGGACGCACTGATTTATTTGCAAATCGTCGGGTCGAAGTGACCCCGCGCCTGCGAGAATCGGCGCATTGAACCTTGATCGGGACATG
>VGXB01000048.1 GCA_016873515.1 Nitrospira sp. | reverse complement strand
TGGCGGAGAGGGTGGGATTCGAACCCACGGTCGAGTTACCCCGACAGCAGTTTTCGAGACTGCCCGATTCGGCCGCTCTCGCACCTCTCCGATGTGACGGATTTGTCGTGAATCGTGAGCCGGGGAGGAGAGTGGGCTCAACAAATTCGAGGGAGAGCTTACCGCGCCGGTGAGTGTTTTGCAACAGGTCAGGCGGCGATTTCGTAGCGGATGTGGGTTCGGTAAGAAAATGTGTCTCGTGACGAGATCGCAATGAGCTTAGGATTCAAGCAATTGAGGTTTGGTGAGGGTTTTCAACGGACAGATCTTGTTACGGTCAGCGCGGGTGACATTCATGTGTATGGAATCTCATTGGACATCGCTGGGACTGAGGTGTCGCGCGCGTCTCGCATCTTGTCGGACGAAGAACGAGCGCGAGCGGACTGCTTGGTGTCGGAATCGCATCGGCATCAATTTATTGTGGCCCACGCGGGACTGCGGCTGATTCTGAGCCGGTATTGCGGAGAGCCGTCACACGGGTTGGCCATTCAGAAATCGGTCCAGGGAAAACCGTTCGTGCCTGATTATCCGCTGGTCCGATTCAATCTGACTCATGCCCATGGGAGAGCGATAATTGCCGTGGCCAATGATCGAGAGATAGGAGTCGATCTGGAGAAGATCCGTCCTGAAGTGGATGTGATCGCTCTCGCCAAGCGGTTCTTGTCAGATCGAGACGTCACCTTCATCAAAAGCAGTGGACCGGGACAGCACCACCAACGATTTCTACAGGCGTGGGTAGCCAGAGAGGCAGTTTTTAAGGCCACCGGAACAGGGATGACCTTCCCCTTTCACGGCGCCCATTTTGAACTGGCAAGTCGGGGCGCGGAAGGCCGTTTGATCTTGGGAGATGGCAAGACTGAGGGTGCTATCAGGTTCGTCCAGTTTCTCCCTCTCGACTTAGGGTGGGTCGGTGCTGTGGCGGCAGATGGTCGGGATTGGAGCATTGTGTTGTGCAATACGACCTAAGTCGGGAAACGGAACTCTGACAGTTCAGACTTTTCAATTCCCTGTCTGATCAGGCCTGGAACGTCCAGGCTGCGTTCAATCTTCTGAAGTACATTAAGTCGGGTTTTGGTGCTGGGGTGAGACGGCGTGAATAGTTTACAGCAATCTTGATCGGGCTCGATGGAGGTGTCGTAAGTGCCGAGCCGGTGTGCCTCGTCCAAGATTTCGAGTTTGTCCATGCCGATCAGCGGTCGCAGGATGGGGAGATCCGCCACTTCTCCGGTGACGGACAGATTTTCAGGAGTCTGTGAAGCTACTTGGCCTAAACTGTCACCGGTCACCAGCCCCCAGCAGGACTCCCTTCTCGCAAATTCTTCCGCGATTCTCAGCATCATCCGCCGGTAGAGCACCACACGGAACGGTGCCGGAGTATTCAGCACAATCTCTCGTTGGATTTCCCCGAATGGAATGACGGCAAGCCGCGATTCGTATTGATAGGCAGTGAGGAGTTGCACAAGGTCGCGAACCTTTTCCTCCGATGCGCGGCCAACCAAAGGGCGGCCGGAGAAATGGATGAAGAAGGCGCGACAGCCGCGCTTGATCATACGGTAGGCGGCAACGGGCGAGTCGATGCCGCCCGAAATCAAACAGGCGACTGTTCCACTGACCCCGACTGGCATCCCACCGGGTCCCTGCACCTTCTCGGTTGCGTAATAGGCTTCTTTCGAGAGGAGCTCGAGATAGAGTGTGAGTTCAGGTTGTTTCAGGCTGACGCGTTTCCCCAGCGTATTGCAGATGGCGGAACCGATAGTCCGTTCGACGGCCATCGACGTCATCGGTAAACGTTTATCGGCTCGTTTAGCTGTGATTCGAAAAGTCGCAAACGACTGGGGCCGAAGCTCTTCGATAACGGCCGCAGCCAGCTCGTCGAGTCGTGGCGTGGCCAAGTCGAGCGGCAGCGCATGAGCCAGAAGAAAGTTGGCGATCCCGCAGACGCGCCTCAACCGTTCCCGTACTGTACTAATATCGGCATCTGCCGACAGGAGAACTCGAATACGGCTGTGGAGATTCTCCACCTGTGAGATGCCAGTCCCCGTGAGCACCAGCTGGATATTGCGGATTAGCTGTTGTTCAAAGAGGTTGCGATTGCGTCCCTTGAGAGCCAATTCATGATAATGGACGATGACGCAATGCATACGCGAGTGTTGAGTGCTGAGTGAGGAGGGACACGAATGGTCGAGGTGAAACAGCTGCATCATCATTGCAGATCATGCACCAGATTCAAGAAATCTCTCGGCGTCGATTGCAGCCATGCAGCCGCTTCCAGCCGCAGTCACAGCTTGTCGATATTTCGAGTCCTGCACATCGCCAGCGGCAAAGACACCCGGGACACTGGTGGCAGTCCCGCTGTGCGTGCGCAGGTATCCCTTCTCGTCCATGTCAAGCTGACCGTCGAAAAGTGCGGTATTCGGCCGATGGCCGATGGCCACGAACACGCCGGCGCATGATACATCTGAAATCTTGCCGGTTACGGCATTGCGGAGTCGCACGCCCGTGACGATGTCGGAGCCGAGGATGTCTTCGACGACAGAATTCCACAAGAATGAAATCTTCTCGTTCTTTATAGCCCGATCTTGCATAATCTTTGATGCACGCAGTTTGTCGCGCCGATGTACGAGGAATACGTTGGTGGCAAACTTAGTCAAAAAAATCGCTTCTTCCATGGCACTGTCGCCGCCACCGACGACGACTACTTCTTTGCCTCGGAAGAAAAATCCGTCGCAGGTGGCGCAAACGGACACCCCATGCCCGGTCAATCGCGTCTCGTTCGACACTCCTATGGGAATGGCAGTGGCGCCGGTGGCAATGATGACAGTTTTCGATTCAATCGTGTGGTCACCGTCGATCGTCATGCTGAATGGGTGCGTGACGAAATTCACGGCGGATACGTCGCCGGTGAGAAATTCTGTGCCGAACCGCACTGCTTGCGCTCGCATAGCTTTCATCAATTCGGGGCCCATGATGCCCTTGGCGAATCCCGGGTAGTTTTCGACTTCGATGGTGGTAGTGAGCTGTCCGCCCGATTGCCAGCCTTCAATGAGGAGGGGGGCAAGATTCGCTCGCGCGGTGTAGATCGCCGCCGTCAAGCCAGCTGGTCCTGAACCAATAATGACAACATTTCGCATGGCGCAAACTGTAACACAGCTATATAAGGAGGCGATAGGCAGCGAATTGAATCTGTGAATTTCAGGCACGTCTGAGCAGCTGGTGGAAAATCTTGGCCGTCAATTTAGCAAGGAGAAATTTTTTCATTGTTCCATCCAATACGTAGTCAGCTCGCGCAACTTTGTTTGTCAGTGGCATCTGGCTGCGAATTCGCCGAAACGCCTCAGCTCTGCTGAGGCCATTGCGTTTCTTGAGACGGGCAATTTGAGTTTCACGGTCGGCGGTAACGACGATGGTCTTGTCCACTCGCGTATCGATGCCGGTTTCGAAGAGCAGCGGCACGTCGTAGATAATGACGGCGCGGGGATCTTTCTTGGTTGCGGATTTTGTTAGGCGCATTTGTTCTTGGGCAACACGGGGGTGAATGATCTGTTCCAGCCGTTGTCGTTTGGCCTTGTTGCGGAATACAATGGCGCCGAGGGCGCGGCGGTTGATGCTGCGGTTTGGGTTGAGTGCCGCGTCGCCGAATATGGTTACGATGTCGCGCCAGGCTGGTTTTCCCGGTGCCACGACACCGCGAGCCAGTTGATCGGCATTGATGACGACTGCGCCACAACGCGCGAACATGCTTGCAACGGTGCTTTTGCCGGTGGCAACACCCCCGGTGAGTCCCACGAGGATCATGGCCATGGAGCATACAGCAGCCGCGGGATAAGGTCGAGATTGGTATCGAAAAAAATCTCCATGAGGTCGCTGCTGGAGGTTTTATGATCGACGTATGGTAACGGATCTCCGTTGACAGGCTGCGATACCTGCCTGTAATACCTTGTGCATGCACAGTCTAGTTCTTCCATTTATCGCCGTCCTCTCGATTGGAGCAGTGGCGTGGGCAGATGAGCCTTGTATTGCTGGTCCACGCACGATCGTCGTGGCGCTCGACGGAAGCGGCGAGTTTACGTCGATCCAAGAAGCGGTTGATTCGGCCCAAAGGGGCGATACGGTGTTTCTCAAGCCCGGTACCTACCCTCAGGACCTCACGATTCATAGCAAAGAGGCGATCAAGCTGATTGGCGCCGGGGTTGACCATGTCACGCTGCTGGGCCACAGGGATCATGTCGGTGTATTGCATATCGGCAAGTGGCCTTATGGCGCAACGGACATTGAGATTACCGGACTCACGGTTAATGAGCATGGTGGGCACGCTGTCGGTATTTTCAACGGGAAGAGGATTACACTTCGACATTTGCGGGTGAAGGGAATGCTGTTCGGCCAACAGGTGCAGGATGTCCGGATCGAGGACAGCCACATTGGTGGAAGCGAAACCACAGGAGTACAGTTCGCCGATACGCAGGCCGTGTTGATCGGCAATGTGATTCATGACAATGATTATGGTGTGAACGTTGCCGGAAAGTCAGATGTTCGACTTGAGCAGAATATTATCATCAGGAACCTGTTTGAAGCCGTCGTCGTCGGCGATGGGGCCAAAGCCGTGCTTGTCAGCAATACACTGGTAAAGAACGGCAGAGGCGCGGCGTTTCTCGGCTCCTCTCACAACGATGTGTCGGGCAATATCGTGGGGCTTAATACGGTCGGTTTTGTGATTGCCTCATCGAGTCAGACCACCCTCTCGTTTAATGGGTTGTTCAACAACGAGGGCAATTATTTGAAAGCAGGATCCCCCCCGGTTCAGGCTCCAGAACTGAAACCTGCATCGGATATCGTAGGCGATCCCTGCTTTGTGGACCCCGACCATGATGACTTTCGCCTCGGACGCGACACCACATTCGTAAATAGGGGGCCGTTTTCATTTCTTGGCGCACAGCCACCACTCTCGGGGCCTTCCTCACGTCGTCAATAAAAGAGACGGCAATACAGCTACTGATCGAAGATCTCGACATTCCCTGCCGCTCTCTTGACAGACGATGACTGCATCCGTACCTTCCACAGCAGTGATTGGATTGATTGTGGATCGAATCTGACGGGAGGACGACCATGGCGTGGATCCTGAGTGACCGATATGGACGACGGGCAAGAATTGCAGCAATTGGCGTAATAGCTTCTCTGCTGTGTGGACTAGGGGCCACGCATTCTGTCTTAGCCAATGAATTGTCGCGAGAAGCTGTGTTGCCTCTAGGAATGGCCAACAAGGCGGTTGCGGCGGCGTTGGAATCGTGCACAAAGAACGGCTATCGCGTAAGCGCGTCGGTGGTGGATCGGGCGGGTGTGCTGCGTGCGCTGGGACGGGCTGACGGGGCTGGATCGCACACAGTCGATAGCAGCCGGAAAAAAGCCTATACCGCCGCCAGTCTGCGACGGCCAACGACAGAACTGGCTGAACTCATCAACAAGATGCCGACGCTCCAGGCCCTCCGTGACATCAACGATGGAATCTTGATTGTGGGGGGAGGGTTGCCCATCGAAATTGACGGTGATGTGGTGGGAGGAATCGGAGTCGGCGGGGCACCAGGCGCTCATCTCGACGATACCTGCGCACAGGATGGGCTCGATGCCATCGGGGCCGCGCCCAAGGTGACCACACCCAAGTGAAGCGGCTCGCGTGGCTGGTCCTCGTCAGTAGCCTCTGTTCGCTCGGTGCGTCATGCAACCAGAGTGCGCCTGAACCTGCCGCGGTAGACCTCCCATTGGCCAAACTCCGACTGACCATTGTTCGAACGGCCACGGATCTCTTTCTTCAGCGGTTCAATCTCACCTTGAAAGTGCAAGGGGAAACTGGCTGTTCGACAACCACGGACTTATTTCCTGACACTGGTTATACTGGACGCCGTAACGTGTATCTGACAGGCAAAAGCTTGATTTATGTGGTGGGGCAGTTCGATGCCAGGGTGATCGATCCGCAGGACTGCCGGGCAACCCTTTCAGAATTTCGTCATCTTGATCGGCAGGTAGTGTTTCTGGGAAGTTTCGACACGGACAGCGAGAAACGGTGGACCTATTTCCCCGCGTCGCAGCGTCCAGAGCAAGGGTTCGAAAAACGGTAGGTTGACCGATGAACCAACGTATTGTCGGCTATCATCAGGATGAGCATGACGACTGGGTAGCTGATTTAGCCTGCGGCCATAGCCAGCATGTGCGACATCAGCCGCCGTTTATAAATCGGCCCTGGGTTGTGACCAGCCAAGGACGCAGCCAGCATATGGGGACTCTGCTGAACTGCAAGAGGTGTGATGACCCACTGATCATATCATAAGGAAACTCAGTCGCTGGGAGGCTCAAAGTGTCCGGAGTGGCGCTGTTGCCATGGGACGGTGGCCTGGCGAGATTGTTTGACCAGACTACGCAAACTCATTTCAGCAGCACGCAGAAGTTTGGGATCGCCTGCTTGCACCAGCGTCGTCAGCAGCACGTAGAGCGAGCGGTCCATTCGTGATCCAGCCACGATACATTCAGTCAACGGGTCAGGATAAATCCCATCCGGTTCTTCTTCACTCTCTCCATCATTGAACAGGTGAGCGAACGACTGAGGATTGTCAAACAGCCAGCCCGGTGGAATCCGGAGCCCAGCGGCTAAGGCCTGAAGCGTCGCAGAAGAAAGATCGATCTCTTCCGATTCAATCTGCTCAAGAAGGGAGTTGGAAATTCCGGCTGAAATTGCCAATGACTCACGAGATTGGTTTTTTGAGAGTCTCCAGGCTTGAATGAATAGCCCAATTGACATGGCGCGATCATATAGAGAAGGGGAGCCCGCTGCAACGACTTTTCCTGCGGTATTTATAGTAAGCCTGCAATAACAATTGGTTACGGTCAACATCTCAATCTGGAAGATAGCAGGAGAAATCAGTTACAATAGAGCCATTGGTTTATCAGGCTGTTGAAGAGCTGAAGGAGGGACTCGGCCATGTTAGGAACAGATATTCGTGGAATCATGGCGGAAGAGGAAGAAGCACAGCGCCGGCAAGATGCGCTCAAGTCACTGATGACAATGCGGTCCAGGAAACTGCGGGAGTCTCTGGAGCAACGAATCAAACGGGCTCGGACCAGTGGTGATTGGACGATGCTGTCCAAGGCGGAGTGCGCTGATTTGCATAAGCAGGAAAAGGCGCACTTGAAGTCTCAGTTGGAACAGTTGCAAACCGAGCAAGTCAGGACGAGGGGAAAGTTGACGGTGCTGAAGCGAGCGAAAGCCAGAGCCCAGCGAATCCGTGCAGCGGAGGCAGAGGCAGAGCGAAAGCGCCGGTAGCAGGGTCTCAGTGGGCGAATCAACCTCCCTTCAGACATTGACGCGCCGGCATAGTACTCGGATCCGTGAGCTCCTCCAGAACAAACGTATCCGGATGCAGGCAGGCGCCTTCGTCATCGAAGGCGCTAAATCATGCCGAGACCTCATTCAACATTCTCCGGAGTCGCTTCTCAGTCTGATCCTCTCGCCGCGTTATCTGGATACGGAAGGGTTGAAGGCGCGTGGCGTACGAACTGCGTTGAACTTGCCTCAGTTTTACTGCTCCGATACCACATTTGATCGACTTTCCGACGTTGAGGCGCCTCAGGGCATTCTTGCGGTTGTCCGGCTACCCCGGTGGAATGAGCAATCATTGTTGCGGCAACCACGGGTCCTGGGTGTGTTGGGGGACCGGCTGCGAGATCCGGCCAATGTGGGTACAATTATTCGCACGGCCGCGGCTCTTAATCTGACGGGACTGTGGCTGGTCTCCGATTCCGTAGACCCGTTCAGTCCCAAGGTTGTTCGCGCGGCCGCCGGCACGGTGTTGACCCTCCCAATTTTTTCCAGGGCGGATCCGCGACTCTTCAAACAACACGGGTGTGAAATGTATTCCGCTCTCGTGCCGCAAGCTGGCAGCGTGTTGTTGAGAAACATAGAGACGATTCCACGCCGCTGCGTCATCGCAGTCGGGAATGAGGGAGAGGGATTGGCCGACGACATTGTGGGCCTCTCCACCGTGAGATTTTCAATTCCGCTGAGCAGCAGGGTGGAGTCCCTCAACGTCGCGGCGACGGCAGCAATTGCAGCGTTCTATTTTAGCGCGTTGCCGACCAAGTAATCTTGAAATAGAGGATTTACAGAGATATAGTTGCAACAGGGTGAGTAGGAGCCGATCGTGAATTGACTAGGTTGTTTGATTGGGCTGTGAGAGGTTTTGTGCCATGACCCGCGCATTCGTGTTATCACAATTTGTACTATCGTTGCTGTTCTGCTTAGGACTGTCGGCAGGCGTCAGGGACGCCGCGGGTGAGTCCGGAGAGAATATTTATAACCTCTATGAGATCGTGGAACTGGCCCTGGCCAAGAATCCATCGGTGACGGTTGCCGAGGGACAGGTCGAGCAGCAACGCGGTGTGCGGACGGCGGCGGAAGCGTATCCGAATCCAATCGTGAGCAGTGCGACCGGTCATGGGATGCTTCGCGATGCGGCCACCTCTGCCAGCGGATCTTCGCTCGGGCGTCAATCGCTCACCGAGTATAACGTGACGGTAGGCCAGCCGGTGGAGTGGCCGGCCATGCGTACGGCACGGCAGCGCGTCGCAGATTTGGGGGTGGCAACCGCGAACGTCGGTTTGATGGAGACCCAATTGAATTTGCGGTCGCTGGTGAAGGTGGCGTTTTATGATCTCTTGTTGGCTCAGCAAGTTGTGCAACTTGCTCGTCGTAACTTAGAGATCATTGAAGGGGTGCAGCGGATCGTCAAAGCTCGGGTCAAGTCGGGAGAAGCCCCGCAGTTCGAAGCTATTAAGGCTGAGGTCGAGGTGCTCATGGCCAAACAGCAACTGGCGCGGGCAGATAATCTTGTTCGAATCAACCGGGTGATCGTGGATACCTTGACCGGCGGTTCATTGGGAACGACGTATAGTGTTCAAGGTGATTTTATCGGATTCCCGCATGAGGTTGTGCTTGATGAGTTGATGAACCGCATGCTCAACCAGCACCCGACGATTCAACGGTTGCTCCGGTCGGTGGAACAGTCTGACTGGAAGATCGAATTCGAACGGCAGATGCGCGTACCGACCGTGACGATAGGGGGCAGTTATTGGCGAGAGATGGGACGTGAGGCCTATCAAGGGGGACTGTCCATTCCCATGCCGCTTTGGTATCACCGCCAAGGTGAAATTGCCTCATCGTTAGGGGCCAAACGGCGTGAAGAAGCGGAATTGTTGCGCGCGCGAAACAATCTCGCCAGTTCCGTTTATCAGCATTATCAGGATGCCAAAACCACGGCCGAATTGATCAACGTCTTCGACAAAGGCCTGCTGAAACAAGCCTCGGAGGCGCTTCGTCTCGCGCAATTCAGTTTTCAACAGGGAGCCTCCAGTCTATTGGAAGTCTTCGACGCTCAACGTGTTCAGCGGCAAATCATGCTAGATTATGGGCAGGCAAGGCACGATCTCTCGGTATCACTGGCTCGCTTGGAACAGGCCGTAGGAGGAGAGTTCTGATAATGGGTTCGCAAAGTCGATACGTGATGTTCGGATTGATGCTCGGTTTAGCTGAGATTGAGTGGGGGTGTGATGGGACTTCCAACGATGTTGTCGCTAGCAAAACTCCGACAGCTACTCAGATAACCCCGGGGCGTATCTCCTTATCCTCGGAGGAATCCACCCGTATCGGATTGGTCGTGCGACCGGTTTCCCGTAGCGATTTCCGTACCCATCGGGAGTTTCCTGGAATTCTTCGGCCCAATCAGCACAACATGGCGGAGATCACGACGTTGGTGCGGGGCCGAGTCGTCGAAGTCTATGGGGAGTTAGGACAAGAGGTCAAAGCGAATGCGTCACTTGCCCTTCTCTATAGCAGCGAATTGGGTCTGGCGCAATCCGGCTATCTGAAGGCACAGGCTAAGCTACACGTGTCCGAGCAGGCCTATAATCGGGCCAAGTTTTTGCTGCAAGAGCAAGTGATTGGTGAAGCCGAGGCGCAGCGGCGTCATGCGGAGTTGCTCAGTAGTCAGGCTGAGGCGCATGAAACGGTGGATCGGCTCAAACTTCTCGGAATGAATGAGGAGGAATTGCGCCACCTTGAGAGTACCAGAAAAATCCGGTCCATGGTGCCGATCGTCGCCCCGTTCGCAGGACGTATCATTAGTCGAAAGCTCACCCGGGGGGAAGTCGTCGAGACTACGGAGAACCTATTTATCATCGCAGATCTTTCTCACATCTGGGTGCAAGCCAATATTCCTGAAAAGGATATCCAGTTCGTTCATTCCATCTACGCGACGGGTGGCACCCATGCGGATGTTCGAGTCAACGCTTATCCCGAGGAAGTGTTCAAAGGCACTATCACCTACGTAAGTGACGTGCTAGATCCCTTGACTCGCACCATGCAGCTTCGTTTAGAACTGCCCAACAGGGACGGACGGTTGAAGCCGGAAATGTTCGCGACGGTCCGACTGTTTTCAAAACCGCAACGGAATTGCCTTTCCGTTCCAGAAGTGGCGTTGCAACGCGATCAAGAGAAGACTTTTGTCTTTGTGCAGCGGACGGCAACCGAGTACGAACTTCGAGAAGTGCAAGTTGGAGAATCCAACGGAACCCACATTTCCATTGTTACTGGTCTCACTGAAGGAGAGCCGGTTGTGACGGAAGGCGCCTTTATCCTGAAGTCCGAATTGTTCAAGAAACAAGTCTGATGATCGCGCGCCTCCTGGACATTTCCCTTCGCCAGCGCATGCTGATTGTACTGCTCGCCCTCATTCTTGGGCTGGGCGGTATCTATGCGTTGAGAACTATCCCCATCGACGCGTTCCCAGACGCGACCAGTGTGCTGGTTCAGGTCGTTACAAAGGCACCAGGCCTTTCGCCGGCCGAGGTTGAACGTCTCATTACGTATCCCGTCGAGCTACAACTCACGGGCCTTCCCTCGCTGACCGATATGCGTTCCCTGACCAAGGTCGGCCTTTCCCTGATCACGATTGTCTTTAACGATTCCATGGACATCAATCTCGCGCGCCAACTTGTGCTCGAACGGTTGATCGAAGTGAAAGAGCTGTTGCCACCTGATACTGATCCGATGTTGATGCCAAACAGTACTGGGTTGGGGGAAGTGTTTCAGTATTACTTGGAGGGACCTCAGGGGAGCGCACAGGATGAGAAAGAGGAGCATCAGCGTTTAATCGACGAGCGGACGATTCAGGACTGGATTATCAGGCCGCTCCTCAGAAGCACACCGGAAGTGATCGACGTCAATTCGATGGGCGGCTATGTCAAGCAGTATCAAGTACTGGTCGATCCGGGGATGCTGAGGAAGTATGATCTCACTCTGCATGAGGTATTCGAAGCGGTCGCGAGCAACAATGCCAACGCTGGCGGCAATATTCTGGAAAAACGTGCTGAGAAATACATTGTGCGAGGGCAAGGCCTGATCCGTTCGCTGCAGGACATTGAGCAAATCGTGGTGAAGGAAGTCGACGGAGTACCGGTATTTGTGGGGGATGTGGCGCAGGTGCACATTGACCATGCGGTTCGGCACGGTGCCGTACTGTTGAACGGCGAACACGAGGTTGTCAGCGGCATCGTCCTCATGTTGCGTGGCGGAAATGCGCGCAACCTCGTGGAGAGCATCAAGACCAGAATTGCGGACATTCACGCCAAAGGGCTTCTGCCGGATGGATTGCGGATCGTGCCGTTTTATGACCGCATTGAGTTGATCACAGCCGCGCTGAACACGATCTATAAGGCCTTGTTTGAAGGAATCCTCTTGATCGCGATCGTGCTGTTTCTTTTCCTTGGCAACATTCGCAGCGCTCTGGTCATCTTCGGCACTTTGATTCTGGCACCGCTGGCCACTTTCATCGTGATGGACCAGACCGGCTTGACCATCAACCTCATGTCCCTGGGTGGATTGACCATCGCCATCGGCATGTTAGTCGACGGATCTGTCGTGGTCGTGGAGAACGTGTTTCGCCATCTCTCGGAACATTCCAGCGCCGGGATGCCGAAACTGCGCCTGATTACCGACGCTGTGAAAGAAGTGGGCCAGCCTGTGGTCTTCGGCATTCTTATCATCATTTTGGTGTTTCTCCCACTGCTCTCCCTGGAGGGCATGGAAGGCAAGTTATTTAAGCCGCTGGCCTACACCATCATGATCGCCTTGCTGGTGTCGTTGGTGCTGTCGCTTACGCTATCCCCGGTGTTGTGTTCCTTGATACTTACACGGGGAAGTGAGGAAGATCCCTGGATCATCCGCCTGATAAACGGTATCTACGCCCCGATGCTCCGGTGGGCGCTAGGTCATCGTATGATCGTGGTGACGATAGCGGTCGGGGCACTGATCGGCAGCCTGATGCTGATACCGTTCCTGGGGCGCGAATTCATCCCGATTCTGAATGAGGGAGCGGTGTCTCCACAGATAATCCGGTTGCCGAGCGTCTCGCTCAACGCCTCAATTGATATCGAGAAACGGATGCAGCAAGCAATTATGGAAATTCCTGAAGTGGAAATGGTGGTGTCGAAGATCGGCCGTACGGAGCTGGAGAACGATCCGCAGGAACCGAATGAAAGCGACCCGGTCGTCCGGCTCCGCCCACTTGACCAATGGAGCACAGCGAAGACCATGCCGCAGTTGATGCAAAAAATGCGCGAGCGGCTCACGCAGATTTCCGGGGCGACCTTCCTCATCAGCCAGCCGATTCAACAACGGGTTGATGAGTTGATCTCTGGCGTGCGGACGGAAGCCACTGTCAAGCTATTCGGCGAGGAACTGGAGGTGCTCCGCGATAAGGCTATGGAAATCACCGGCGTGTTAAGAACGATTCGGGGAATTCGGGACATCAAGGTTGAGCAGTTGTTCGGGCAACCTTATCTTACAATCGACATCGATCGCAGTAAGATTGCCCGGCATGGTCTGAACGTCGCCCACGTGCGGGACATCATCTCGATGGCAATCGGCGGGCAAACCGCCACCCGTGTGTACGAGGGACAACAGCGATTTAATCTTGTGGTGCGATTCCCTGAGCAGTATCGAGATAGCGTGGAAACGATCAGCAACATCCTGCTCACGGATGGCGCCGGAGCGCTCATCCCATTGGCTGATCTAGGTTCGGTGCGGCTGGAAGAAGGACCAGGCCGAATCACCCGCGAGAAGCTTCAACGGTATATCTCTATCGGATTCAACACGCAGGGGCGCGACATCGACAGCCTCGTGAAGGAGGCACAGGAGAAGATCGCCCTGCAGGTGAATCTCCCAGACAACTATATCGTGACGTGGGGCGGCTCCTTTCAAAACATGCAGCAAGCGATGGCAAAATTGCGCATCATCGTGCCAATTACGATTGGACTTATCTTCATCCTGCTCTATTCCACGTTCACTTCGCTCCGGCACGCCACACTGATCATTCTGAATCTGCCGTTCTCACTAATCGGGGGGATCCTGGCTCTTTGGCTGGCGGGCGAATATCTCAGCGTACCGGCGTCCATTGGATTCATTAATCTGTTCGGTGTGGCTGTGCTCAATGGAATCGTGCTCGTGTCCTATATAAACAAACTCCGTGAAGACGGGCACAGCGTGGATGAAGCGGTGACATTAGGGGCGTTGCTCCGGCTACGTCCTGTGCTGATGACAGCACTCGTTGCGTTACTAGGGATGGTTCCGCTAGCTCTTGCGGATGGGATCGGATCAGAGGTGCAGCGACCGCTGGCGATCGTTGTGATCGGAGGGTTGGTGACCTCGACGTTACTCACCTTGGTTCTGTTGCCGGTTTTGTATCAATGGCTGGAAAGCCAATCAGATCGGGACGTAACCCCATCCACCAAGCAAGTAGGAATGCCTGAACGTGGTGTTAGCGCGACAGCGGCAGCAAAGTGACCTCGCCCTCGTAAATGGGTCCAGATCTTATGTTCGGGTCGGGCTAAAAGGCGGGCAGCATGCCACGTTTGCCTCACACCGTCGAACAGATTCTCGCCAAGCTGCCTGAAGCCAAAGCGACTCTGAGCAACGGCCAAGCAGTGGCCCAGGCTTGTCAGACTCGAGATATCACCGAACAAACGTAGTACCGCTGGCGCACTGAATACGGCGGTCTGAAGATCGATCAAGTCACGTGGTTGAAAGACCTCGAACGCGCGAATAGCCAGTTGAAACAGGCTGTGGCTGAACTCACCGTCGATCCGCTAATGCTAAAAGAAGCGGCAGAGGGAAACTGCTACGCCCAGTGCGC
>VGXB01000047.1 GCA_016873515.1 Nitrospira sp. | reverse complement strand
CATCGACGGCGTGCTGTATACGGTCTGATGGATCGATCAGAGAAGGATCGGCCTGGAAGCAGGAGAGATTTCAGCTGGGGAACAAAGGCCTCTCCAGGACCGGCTTACTGCTCAAGGGCAAGAACCGGCTTCCAGTCCACGAACTCCGGTATTCCAATCGAACAACCAATTACGGGCATTATCGGTACGCTGACAGCTGTTCTTCCCCGGCTATCACATGCCAGTATTCTCAGCAATAACGTCCATTTTCTCCAGCAATCAAAGTAAGAACAATCCCCTCCGTTCTCTCACGCTACCGATACGAAATGGTTTCTGTGTCTGTGGATACTCTAGAAGCGTGAAAAAGATTGTCTAGTTAAGAGGGTATCCAGGGAGCTAAACATTGATCGAGGATCGGCTGTAAATCGTTGAAGAGAGAAGAGAAAAGATTTGGTTGCGGGGAGAGGATTTGAACCTCTGACCTTTGGGTTATGAGCCCAACGAGCTACCAGGCTGCTCCACCCCGCGGGCGGAGACTAACAAAGCCTCAAACGGCATGTCAAGCCGACGCAATGCGATGACATCCGGCGTTGCATTCGCGCGCACACAGTGTTAAAGCGGTCCTATGCGCATTGTGTTCATGGGCACACCGGAATTTGCCCTCCCCTCTCTCGAGGCGTTGCTCGTGTCCGAGGACCAGGTTGTCGGGGTAGTCACGCAGCCTGATCGTCCCAAAGGGCGAGGGCATGAACTTGCGCCGCCGCCAGTGAAGCTTGTGGCTCAGCGAGCCGGCATTCCGTTTCTCCAGCCGTTGAAGATCAGAACCGTGGAGTTTCTCGAGTCGTTGGCCGCGTGGCAGCCGGACTTGATTGCCGTAACGGCGTTCGGTCGTATTCTTCATGCACCGATTCTGAATCTTCCACCGATGGGCTGTGTAAACGTGCATGGCTCCTTGTTGCCCAAATATCGAGGCGCGGCGCCTGTCCAGTGGGCGGTGATCAACGGCGAAACAGAAACTGGCATTACGACGATGCTAATGGATGAGGGCATGGACACGGGCGCCATGCTGTTGCAAGAACGGATTCCAATTCTACGGGACGATACGGCTGGAACTGTGGCACCTCGTCTGGCGGAGCTCGGGGGGAGATTGCTCGTCGAGACGATCAAACGACTCAAAACCGGTGCGATTGCCCCCCGCGCGCAGGATTCTACTCGGGTCACAATGGCGCCTCTCTTGAAAAAAGAGGACGGGATCATCGACTGGACAGCGAGTGCGCAGTCGATCGCCAATCGCGTACGAGGTATGTCTCCCTGGCCAGGAGCGTACACCTTCCATGGCCAGGAGCGGTGGAACATTTGGAAGGCTGTAGCCATCCAGGAGCCGGCACAGGCCCCGCCGGGAACGATCCTGACTGGTAGCAAGCAGTCGTTGAGGGTAGCCACCGGTAACGGCGTATTGGAGCTTTTCGAAATTCAGACGGCCAACTCCAAACGTATGTCCGTTGGGCAATTTCTTGCCGGTCATCGAATTAGTTCAGGTGAAGCATTTGGGACTTCAGGCTAAAGGCCCAGGCTGATGACGTCTTCTCCCAAGGGCTCTGTTTCTATGCCATTAGGGCACACGTCTCCCAATATTCCCAGATCTCCGGCCCGTGCCGTCGCATTGGCTGTCTTGCTGGCGTGCCGCTTGGGCGACAAGACGCTTGATGATGAGTTGGAAAAGCAGGCTGTGGATGGCAAGTTGGATGTGCGGGATCGATCGCTGGCGATGGAGTTGGTTTATGGCACGTTGCGGCGGCAGGAAACTATCGATTGGCGGCTGGAGCCGGTGCTCAAGAGACCCCTGCCGCGCCTGCCGGTTGTGGTACAAATGGTGTTGCGTCTGGGCGCCTATCAGTTACTGTGTCTGGATCGTATCCCACCCTCGGCGGCCGTGGATGAGTCAGTACGGCTCGCCAAATCCTATGCAGGACAGTTGCGTTGTGATTGGAGTGGGTTCGTCAATGCAGTGTTGCGTAATCTCATTCGTGCGCCCAAGTCAGCGCTGCCTGACCCCAATCTCGATTCGGCTCGTGCTCTATCTGTCCGCTATTCCGTGCCGCGCTGGCTCTGTCAGCGGTGGATCGATCGGCTCGGATTCGACCAGGCTGAAGTCGCCTGTCTCGCCGCCGGTACAGTTCCCGCCGTCACGCTGCGGGTGAATCGTCTGCAGATGACGAGGGAACAATTTCTCGATCAGCTGAAACAAGGGGGGGTCGTGGCTAGTCCGACCGCCGTCAGTCCGGTTGGAGTGGTGCTTGAACAGGGCAAAGTCATCACATCCCTCCCAGGATTTCAGAATGGCGATTTCTATGTCGAAGATGAAGCCGCGCAACTCATCCCACTGCTGCTTGACCCGCAACCGGGCGATCGGGTGCTCGATGTCTGTGCTGCACCTGGTGGCAAGACCACGCATATGGCGGCCCTCATGCAAAATCACGGAGAGATTCTCGCACTGGACCGGAATGCCGATCGGCTGAAATTGGTGGATGAGAATTGCCGGCGTTTGGGCATCGCTATCACTCGTACGATGCGCGCCGATGCGGCGACGTCGCTGCTGTCGGTGTCCCAAGGCCGAAGGTTCGATCGCATCCTCGTCGATGCGCCCTGCAGCGGGCTCGGGGTGTTGCGGCGGCATCCGGAAGCCAGGGGGGCCAAACACGAAGTGATGTTTGCCCGGCATCACCGGATTCAAACGCAGATTCTGGACGCGGCGGCCTCTGTATTGCGGCCCGGTGGGGTGCTGGTCTATAGTACGTGCTCGACGGAGCGGGAAGAAACGGAAGACGTCATCGGGTCTCTGTGCCGGATGTCTTCTGATTGGGTACGCGAATCCGTCGAGCCCTGGCTTCCTTCGCCAGCCCTCCCCTTTGTGACTGCTCAGGGTGCACTTTCGACCATGAGCAATAGGTTCGGGATGGACGGGTTCTACGCCGCCCGCCTTAGAAAGGTTTCGTAATGGCCCAGCCTACGCTGATTGCCCCCTCCATTCTCTCGGCCGATTTCGCCCGTCTCGCAGACGAGGTCGCGGCGGTGGAGCGGGCCGGTGCGGATCTGCTGCATATCGATGTCATGGACGGACATTTCGTGCCGAATCTCACGGTCGGGCCGCCGATCGTGGAGGCCCTCAAAAAAGTGACGAAGCTTCCGCTCGATGTCCATCTCATGATTACCAATGCCGATGCCTTCATCCCGGAGTTCGCCGAGGCAGGCGCGGATTATTTGACCGTTCATGTGGAGGCCTGCCCGCACTTGCATCGCACGATCCAATCGATCAAGGAGCGTGGCGTGAAAGCCGGAGTGACTCTCAATCCCGCGACGCCGATCTCGTCGCTGCAGGAGATTCTTCCCGATGTCGATCTCATATTGATCATGTCGGTCAATCCCGGATTTGGCGGGCAGAAATTCATTCCGTCGGCGCTCAACAAAGTGGTGGCGGCACGCGCCATGCTGGACCGTATCCATAGCCGAGCCTTGCTGGAAGTCGATGGAGGCCTTAAGGTCGACAACGCTTCGCAAGTTGTGGCCGCCGGAGCGACCATCTTGGTGGTGGGTTCCGCCATTTTTTCACAACGGGATTATGCGGGCACGATCGCGGCGCTGCGAGCTGCTGGCAATGCCGCCGCATCGGCGGCGCGGACTTCGGTAGGATAGGCGCTCAGCGTGGATAAATCCGCACTTATCGACGGGCTGCATCCTCTCGAAATCAAGGCGCTCACGGCGTTTGGCTCAGGCGGCAGCATCCTCTCCACAGAACAGCTGGTGGCGGCCACAGGTCTTGAATCCTCGCAGTTGAGCATGGCGGTCGAATGGCTACTGGCCAAGCAACTCCTCCTCGTCACATCTGAAACGGTCGCACCGCTTGTGTCGCTGACACCGCTGGGTGAAACGTATTTCGAGAGGTATGCACCAGTCGAGCATATCTTATCCATAGCACGCGATGCTTCAAGTACGGGAAAGCGGCTCACGATTTCCGATCTGTATGCGAAAGAGGGGCTCGATCCGGTCGATGTCAGCAAGGCAGTCGGCCGGCTGAAGAAAGAAGGCGTGCTGCTGATTGTGCAAGGCGGCTGTCTCGAATCTACCGGCCGGCCCAGTCCATCAGCCGAGGCGATGCGCACGTTACTCCGGGAGTTACATGAAGGGCCGCGCGAGGTGGGTGGCTTTCCCGAAGCGTTCCGCCAGCTCATTCAAGAGCATGCGGTGCGGCGAGGGAGCACGAGAGAGCCGTTTCGAGTCGAAGACCGTGTCGTGCGGTCGTACGGACTGTCACCGGACGGCGTGGCGGTGGCCGGCCAGTTGGCGGCTCAACCTACGCTCGAAGAAGTCTCGCAGTTGAGCCCGGAGTTGCTCAAGGACAGGAGCTGGCGGACCAAACGGTTCCGGAAATATACCATCAGTCTTCGCGCGCCCCGAATCGGAACGGGCAAAAAACATCCCTATCGAGAATTTCTAGACGCGGTGAAGGCTAAGCTGGTCAGTATGGGGTTCCAGGAAATGCGGGGTTCACTCGTCGAAACAGAATTTTGGAACATGGACGCGCTCTTTATGCCGCAGTTCCATCCGGCGCGCGACATCCACGACGTGTATTTCGTGAAACAGCCGACCCATGCCGCGCGAGTCGCTGAACCGTTTTTGTCCCGTGTGACCATCGCGCATCAGAACGGCGGCTCAACTGGCTCGACCGGCTGGGGGTATACGTTCAACCGCGAACGGGCTAAGCGATTGGTGCTGCGCAGCCAGGGTACAGCCGTATCGTCACGCACGCTAGCCGCCAATCCGTCCGTGCCGGGAAAGTATTTTTCAATCGCACGCTGTTTCCGCTACGACCAAGTCGATGCGACCCATGCGACGGACTTTTTCCAAGTCGAAGGGATCGTATTGAGCGAGAACATCAACTTTCGAACGCTGTTGGGCCTATTGAATTTATTCGCCAGGGAAGTCGCTCACGCAAAAGAAGTGAAGTTTGTGCCGGCCTATTTCCCTTTCACCGAGCCGTCGGTTGAGTTACATGTGCGGCATCCCAAATTGGGATGGATGGAACTAGGCGGTGCCGGATTGTTTCGGCCGGAAGTCACGCTGCCGCTCGGTGTGACAGCGCCCGTGATTGCGTGGGGGCTTGGCTTGGACCGCATGGCCATGATTGCACTCGGTATTCATGACATCCGCGAGTTGTTCACCGACAACTTGGAATTGATTCGGACGACCAGGGGAGTCTTCTAAACACCGCCATGCCCACGATTTCCATCTTCAAAGCCGATTTAGAGTCGTTGCTCGACAGCGAGCAAAAAAGGCGCGCGATCTCCATCGAGGATCTGGAAAACTGGCTCCTGCTGGTGAAAGGCGAGCTCAAAAGCCACAACCCGGACACGGGCGAACTGCGCGTTGAATTGCAGGACAGCAACCGTCCCGATCTCTGGTGCTGCGAAGGCATCGCCCGGCAAATCCGTATCAAGCGCAAGGGAAAGCTCAAACCCTATCCGTTTCTTGCCAAGAAGGCCCAGGCCCCGCTGCGACTGACCGTGGCGCAAGGCATGGAACAGGTGCGACCCTATGTCGCCGCCTGTGCAGCCAGGGGCTATCGGGTCACCGAGGACGGGTTGGCCCAGCTCATTCAGACACAAGAAAAGCTGGCGGACATTTTCGGGCACAAGCGTAAGACTGTCTCGATCGGCCTCTACCAGCTCCAGAAGATTCAGTTCCCCGTGACCTACGAATTGGTGAAGCCGGATGATGCGCGATTCACGCCGCTGGGCATGGAGACGGTGATGACCCTGTCGGAAATTCTGATGATTCATCCCAAAGGGTTGGAGCATGGGTATATTCTGGCCGGGCAGAGCCGCTTGCCGATTCTCCGAGACGCCGGGAACCAGCCGCTATCTTTCCCGCCGATTATCAACAGCAGAGAGATCGGCGAAGTGCGGGTAGGCGACAACGAACTGTTCGTGGAAGTGACGGGAACAGATTTGTCGATGGTTGTGCTGACACTGAATATCTTTGCCGTGAACCTCGCCGACCGTGGCGCGACCATCGAGCCGGTCGAAGTGCAGTACCCAAAGGGTACCGCGCTAGGGAAGCGTGTCGTCACGCCGCAAGATCTTGGAAAGTCGCGAGCGATCAAGATTGAGACTATTCGAGGGGCGTTGGGCCAAGAACTTAGCGAGAAGACCGTGAAACAGGCCCTTGAAACGTACGGTTACGATGTCTCAGTGGAGAAAGGAACTGTCAAGGCAAAGCTACCACTCTATCGGCAGGATCTTTTGCATGCAATGGATGTGGTCGAAGATGTGGCGATGAGTTGCGGCTACGGAACGTTCGCGCCTGAGATGCCTGTACAGTTTACCGTCGGCGGGCTGTCCCGTATCGAACAGATCTCCGACCGGGCACGGGAATTGATGGTGGGCCTAGGGTTTCAGGAAATCATCTCCAACATTCTGGGATCGCCGGAGCAGTATCGCGATGCGATGTGTCTGGCCGAGACCGAATGGGGGAGCATGGTCGAAGTCGACAACGTGATGTCGTTGAGCTTTTCCTGTTTACGGCAATGGATGGTACCCTCGCTATTGCGAGTCGAAGCCGCGTCCAATCGCGCATTTTACCCCCACCGCCTGTTCGAAGCAGGCGAAGTGGCGATTCCCGATCCGACGCATGAGCTGGGGTCCAGAACAGAGATTGTACTCGGAGCGATGATTGCCCATGCCACGGCGCATTTTTCGGAGATTCATTCTTGCTTAGAGGTGCTCTTGTACCACGCAGGGAAAGAGTACAGTTTGGAGCCGGTCCAGCATCCGTCGTTTCTCGATGGCCGTGCCGGCCGCATTCTCGTCGCCGAACGCCCCGTCGGCGTCATCGGCGAAGTCCATCCCGAAGTCCTCGAACGCTGGCAAATCGCCGTGCCGGTGGTCGCATTCGACATGAACCTGTCTCAGCTCTCGGATCTCTTGACCGCACCTCCTTAAGCGGGGCTAGATCCTATGTTAGGGTCGGGCCGAAAGGGGAGCGATAGGCCACGTCTCAGTCACACCGTCGAACAGATGCTCGCCAAGCTTTGTGAAGCCGAAGTCTCCCTACGCAAGGGCCAGCCCGTCGCTCAAGTCTGCTGGATGTTGGGCAGCACTGAACAAATCTAACTATCGGTGGCGCACCGAGTACGGTGGCCTAAAGGTCGATCGGGCCTGAAGGCTTGGTCCGAGATGAGGATCACAAGACACTCCTTCCATAAGAAGGTGGTCTTTCCCGATCGCGCTCGGTGTTCACCCAGGGGACACCGTCGGAGTAAACCACCGGAATTTCACAGAATCCGGAATTCATTCCCTTTCACAAGTGGTTGTTCTGTATCGCGCGTTGCGTTAGAGAGCGCAACGACAGAAAATACTTATGGGACACACATCGGTAGCCTGCCTCAAAAAGAATTTCATTGACACTAGGGGCGCACTAAATAATAATTTGGTCCTCTTCTTTTTTGCCTGGGACCTTCATGTCGATGCCTCCACCTGTATTTTCTGTTCTGCTCATGACAACAGATACAGGAGTACAGGCGCAGTTCCAACAAGTTTTTGGCGACACCTCCGTCACTGTGGTGCGAGATGCAGCGGAGCTCCGCAAAGAGGTGGCCAAGTATCACTACCATGCCGTTATCGTGGAATCTCGCAGTGCAACCAATGAGGCTCAGGCTTTGTGGGAACATATTGATCCGTCACAAACATTAGTCATGATAGGATCACACGCGGTGTTGAAAAGGATGGCCAAGACATTCCAATCCTTGGATTCCCAGAATGGGTACGAATCGCATCAGAGCAGGACACGCAACCATTCTCTTGAAAATTATCTGGAGTACAAGATGGAGGAATTCGTGAAGGGCATGCGGAACGGCGTGGCCAAGAATCTACATCCCATGCTGATTTCTGCCGTGGAACGTCCCCTGATCACTTCCGCCCTCCGCGAAACACGCGGGAATCAGATTCAGGCAGCTGGGCTATTAGGATTGAACCGGAACACTTTGCGAAAAAAGATCGCCGAACTGCATATTCCACTGAAGCAATTTCAGGCAAAATCCGATCGTGCAGTGTAGGAGCGTACGCTAGCGGCGTGCGGAGTGTCTGATCAATCAAGGGCGATGTCTTCACCACTTACTAATAAGGAGGGGCTCAGATGACGAAAGAAGAACTCATTGCAAAAATGGCGGCGTCGGCTGGCATTACGAAAGTCGCCGCGGGCACCGCGCTCGAGGCATTCATCGGAGCCGTGACCACATCGCTGAGAAAGGGTCAGCGGATCTCGCTTGTCAACTTCGGCACCTTTACCGTCTCCAAGCGCAAAGCTCGAATGGGGAGAAACCCCCAGACCGGCGAACCGTTGAAGATTCCGGCAGCCAAGGTTCCGAAGTTTTCCGCCGGGAAAAAGCTGAAATCGGCGATCAAGTAAACCTCGCGATACCCATTGGCACAAGAGAAGCAGGCCTTGGTTCGATTCACGGGAGAAGCTTGCTTCTCTTTGCTTTTCTTGACACTCTAGGCAGGCCTATATTAGCATACCCGTTCGGACGATGGGCGCGTAGCTCAGGGGGAGAGCGCTACCTTGACACGGTAGAGGTCGACGGTTCAAGACCGTCCGCGCCTACCACCTGATCGAGGCATCTGTGCGCCTCTCAGAGGCGGGATGCCTTTTGTCATTTTTGCCGTGAGCAGTTGAACCAACGCATGAAAATCTCCGTACCAGACGGGCCTCAGCAAGACGTGCACGCCGACCAGACAGTAGGAACCGCCCTGTCTGCTCTGGGTATTTCGCTCGGCTCGGACATCTTGGCCGCGAAAGTCAATGGAATAGTCCTGGATCTCTCACATCCCTTGTCAGAGGATGCGACAATCGAGCCGCTTCGATTCGACAGCCTTGAAGGCCGTGAAGTGTATCGCCACAGCAGCACCCACCTCATGGCACAAGCGGTCAAAGAACTATTTCCTACCGCCCAGCTCACGATCGGACCGGCGCTGGAGGACAGTTTCTACTACGACTTCGCCTACGAGCGTCCGTTTACTCCGGAGGATCTCGAGAAAATCGAAGCGCGCGCTCGTGAGATCGCCGCACGCAAACTGACGATCACGCGGCGAGAACTTTCCAAAGCAGAAGCCATCGCATTTTTTGCATCGCGCGGCGAACAGTACAAGGTCGAATTGATCGAGGGCTTTCCGGACGGCGAATCGATTTCCGCCTATGCTCAAGGCGATTTTGTCGATCTATGCCGTGGACCGCACCTACCATCAACCGGCCATGTCGGCGCGTTCAAACTCCTCACGACCGCCGGTGCATACTGGCGCGGAGACGAACGCAACCCGATGCTTCAGCGGATCTACGGCACATCGTTTCCAACTCAGGCCGAATTGGACGCGCATCTGGCCCGGCTGGAAGAAATCAAGCGCCGCGATCATCGGAAAGTCGGGAAAGATCTGGATTTGATTTCCGTTCAGGACGAAATCGGGCCGGGCTTGGTGCTCTGGCATCCCAAAGGCGCCGCGATTCGATTACTCATTGAAAATTTCTGGCGCGAACAGCACCTCAAGAACGGGTACGATTTGGTCTATTCACCTCATGTCGCGCGCCTTGACCTCTGGAAGACCAGCGGACACGTCGACTACTATCGCGAGAATATGTTCGCGCCGATGAAACTGGAGGGCAGCGAATATCAACTCAAGCCCATGAACTGCCCCTATCACATCATGATCTACAAGTCTCATCTTCGCAGTTATCGGGACTTACCCATCCGGTACGGCGAGCTGGGCACCGTCTACCGATACGAACGGACCGGTGTCCTGCATGGCTTGTTGCGGGTGCGTGGGTTTACTCAGGACGACGCCCATTTATTCTGCCGCCCCGACCAGATGGAAACGGAAGTCAGCCGCGTGCTCGACTTCACCTTCTTCATTTTGCGGACGTTCGGATTCACCGAGTTCGAAGTGTTTCTCTCCACCAAGCCGAAAGAATCGGTAGGGGCCGACGAACATTGGACCTTAGCTACCAGCGCGCTAGAGGCGGCGATCAAGAGCCGCCATATCGCCTATCAGTTGGACCCGGGCGGAGGCGCCTTTTACGGCCCGAAGATCGATATCAAAATCAAGGATGCGCTCGGCCGTTCCTGGCAATGCTCCACCGTTCAAGTCGATTTCAACAACCCGGAACTGTTTGACCTGAGCTACATCGGCGAGGATGGGAAAACACACCAGCCGATTATGATCCATCGCGCCCTCATGGGATCGATCGAACGATTTTTCGGCATTCTGATCGAACATTACGGTGGGGCCTTCCCTGCCTGGCTTGCCCCTGTGCAGGCAACGGTGATGAATATCACGGACAATCAGCGGGGCTACGTCGCGGAAGCCGTCGCGCAATTGAAAGCGGCCGGGTTCCGGGCCGAGGCCGACCTTCGCAACGAAAAGATCGGCTTCAAGATCCGAGAAGCAGAGAAGGCCAAGGTGCCGTTCATGCTGGTCGCCGGGGACCGTGAAGTGCAAAGCGGAGCCCTGTCGGTCAGAGGCCGGAGCGGCACGAACCTTGGCAGCATGACAGTCGCCGGCGTCATCAGCCTCTTACGCACCGAGGTTTCACACCTCAGGCCAGACATTCACCCTACATAATTAGGAGGTGGCTTATCGTCCCCAAACTGCGTGTGAATCGTGAGATCCGGGTCCGAGAAGTACGAGCGATCGGTCCTGATGGAGAGCAACTAGGCATTCTTCCGACACCGGACGCCTTTCGCCAAGCGCAAGAAGGCGGATATGACTTGGTCGAAGTGGCCCCCATGTCGGTCCCTCCGGTCTGCCGAATCATGGACTATGGCAAGTACAAGTATGAGCTGAGCAAGAAAGACCATCAGAACCGGCGCCATCAGAAGTCCACGCAGGTGAAGGAAATTAAGCTGCGGCCTCGCACAGACAAGCACGATCTGGAAATCAAGGTCCGCCAAATGAAGACGTTTTTGGAGGAAGGAAACAAGACGAAGGTTACGCTCACCTATCGCGGACGAGAAATGGCCAACCAAGAAATGGGCCGGACCGTGATGAACTCGGTGAGCGAGCAGCTGGCCGACTGCGGCATAATCGAATATGCCCCCCGCATGGAGGGACGCAGTTTGATCATGATCGTGGCGCCCAAATAGGTAGTATCATTCAAGATGACGACCAATTAACCAAAGGAATGAGTCTCATGAAGATGAAGTCACATAAGGGAGCCACTAAACGATTTGCAAAAACAGGAAGTGGTAAGATCGTCCGCCGCAAAGCAGGCAAGCGGCACCTGCTCAGTCACAAGGGAAGCGATCACAAGCGCCGACTGAGCGGCGCATCGGTCGTCGATCCCACCGCTACGGCCTCATTGCGCAAGCTGCTTCCGCGGTAAGAATTCGGATAGGAATTTCTATAGAACGCAAAGGAGAGAATCATGCCTCGCGCAAAAGGTGGACCGAAGACACGACATCGGAGAAATAAACGGCTGAAATTAGCCAAGGGACAATATGGCGCGAAGAGCCGGTTGTTCCGTTCGGCGACGGAAAGTGTTGATAAGGGACAGACCTACGCCTACGTGGGGCGGAAAGACCGCAAGGGCAACTTCCGCCGCCTGTGGATCGCACGCATCAGCGCCGCCGTGCGGGCCCAAGGCCTGAGCTACGGCCGGTTCATCAACGCCCTCAAGAAGGCCAACGTGCTACTGGACCGCAAGGTCCTCTCCGACATGGCGATAAAAGATGCGGTGGGATTCGAGAAACTGATTGGCCTCGCTAAGCAGCATCAGGCACCAGCACCAGCTTAAGTCGCAACGCTAGTTTCGACAAAAGAAGAGGGGAGCGATGAGTTGTCGCTCCCTCTTTCTTTATCTGTCTGGATCTGCGCGGAAGTCCCCCACCCTATTGACCTGCAGTTCGCTCTTCTCTTTCTTACCCCTCCCGCCAAGCACACCCATCGCACATCGTCATCACCCGAGTATTGACAGTCAGGTTCAACCGGCTGTTCTCTCGTTCCAGTTCCTTCAACTGTGCAGCCAGGCCGCACCGCCGTCTTGACAGCATGATTTTAAAAGATGTATAAATGACAATTCCTACCGGAATAATAAAGAATGAAAGTGTCTCAACGCACAACATATGGAATTATGGCGGCTATCGATCTTGCCATGAATGGAAAAGAATCGCCGGTCCAAGCTCGGGCTATTGCCAGGCGGCAAGCGATTCCTATACGGTTTCTGGAGCAAGTTCTCCATTCAATGAAAAAAGCCGGACTGGTCGAAAGTCTTCGCGGTGCACAAGGAGGCTATCTGCTGAGCAAGGAGCCGTCGGCTCTTTCAGTGGCTGATATCCTGGAAGTGCTCGAAGGCCCGGTGTTTCATCGCGCGTTTCAAGGTGATCAGTCGTTTGACCGGCCTCTGCCCAAACAAGAGTTGCTGTTGGGGCAGGTTTGGAAGCAAGTGGCCTTGGCTGAGCATGAAGTGCTCAATCGTATTACGATTGACGAATTGGCCGGTCGCCAACGGGCCATTGAAGAACGCCGAAGCCCGATGTATCACATTTGATCTCGTTCCGAACATGTGCCTCCGGCACAGTTGGCCGGAGGATGCAAGGAGATGAGCGTATGAGCCCGACGCAGCCTCTCGCAGTTCCGGCGATTGAAACCCATCCGATCCCACCGGCGATTGCCGAGGAGATTAACACGTTCGAGGCTGAGGCCCTGCGCTTACTCTCCGGCGATGTCTCGTCGGATCTCTTTAGGCCCTTCCGCTTGCAGTACGGGATCTATGGGCAGCGGCAGGCCGGCGTACAAATGGTGCGGATCAAAATTCCATTCGGGGGAATTTCCGCCAATCAGTTCCGGCGAGTGGCGGAACTGACTGATCGTTACGCGACTGGCGTAGGTCATGTGACGACCCGGCAAGATATCCAGTTGCATTTCGTCGAGCTCAAGGATGTACCGACGATCATGCGTGGACTGGCTGAAGTCGGACTGACGACGAGGGAAGCCTGTGCCAACACGGTGCGCAATGTGACGGCGTGCCATTTAGCCGGTGTCTGCCGTGGGGAAGTGTTTGATGTTACCCCCTATGCCAAGACGGTGGCATACCATCTGTTGCGGAATCCGCTGAATCAGAGTTTGCCCCGCAAGTTCAAGATCGCCTTGTCGGGATGCGCGCACGATTGTGCACTGACTCCTATTCACGACATCGGACTTCTGGCCATCAAACGGGCCGATGGTGTGGTCGGCTTTCGCATGGTGGTCGGTGGTGGGTTAGGGTCCGCTCCACGTGTGGCACAGTTGCTGCGGGAGTTCACACCGATGGACGAGCTGATCCCGAGTATCGAGGCCGTCATCAAGGTGTTCGATACCTTGGGGAATCGCAAGAATCGCAACAAGGCCCGCATGAAATTCGTGATCGACAAGCTGGGCTTTGAAGAATTCAAGCGGCGTTGGGAGACCGCGTATGCTGCTATGGGCCATGTGCTTCCCCCACGCGAGCTGATCCGGCTTCACCAGCATCAGGATGAACCGCCCGCTCTGATCATGCCGGACCGCAACGGCGCGGTCGATGGCAACGGGATCAACAATGGAACGCATGACGATCACGAAGCGCTGTTCCAGATGTGGAAGCGCACCAATGTGATTCAGCAGAAGCAAGAGGGCTATGTAACGGCCGGGCTTAAGCTTTTTATGGGTGACATCACCGCGGAGCAGATGTTGGTGGTGGCGGACCTGGCGGAGCGATATTCCAACAGCAACCTCCGAACGACCATCAATCAGAACCTTGTCATTCGCTGGATTCCCGAACAGCAGGTCGAGGCGCTCTACGGCGACCTCAGGGTGCACGGCTTGGCCGATCCCGGCGCGCAGCTCGTCGAAGACATCATCGCGTGTCCCGGCACTGACACCTGTGGCCTGGGTATTACATCCTCAAAGGGATTGGCGCGCGCACTGGCGGAAGTCTTTCCTGCCGGCCGGGTGCCAGCGGATCTGGCGGGTGTCGATGTGAAAATCAGTGGCTGCCACAATTCCTGTGCGCAGCATCACATCTCCACAATCGGACTGCATGGCGTGGGGAAACGGCTGGGCAACCATATCGCCCCGCACTATGAACTGCACCTGGGCGGCTCGGTGAACGGGACTGCCAAGATCGGACAGATGACGGTCAAGTTGCCGGCCAAAGCGGTACCGGCTGCGATCACCCATCTAATCGATGTCTATCGGCGTGACCGGTTGGCGAACGAAGGTCTGCCGGGTTTCATTGCTCGCATGGGCAAGAACAAACTGAAAGATGAATTGATTCCCTACACGATTGTGCCGTCCTATGAGGCCGACCCCACGTTCTACTACGACTGGGAAGGGGAAGAGGAATTTATCCTGGAGGATCTTGGCCCTGGTGAGTGCGCCGGCGGCGCGCTAGAGATGATCGAAAACGGTATCCTCGAAGCCGAGCAGGAACTCTATCAAGCGAAATTGCTGGTGGAAAACCATCAATATTCAGTCTCCGTGAACAAGTCGTATCGTGCGGTGTTGGCATCAGCAAAAGCCCTGTTAGTCACGGAGGGTCTCGAGCCGTCGACCGACGCGGACACGTTTATCGAGTTTGATAGCCGGATTGCACAGAAGGGT
>VGXB01000046.1 GCA_016873515.1 Nitrospira sp. | reverse complement strand
CGGACGCACGCCCAATCACGCGGACGGTGACACCCTGCCTGCACGACCCACCGCCACGTCGACATCCGCTAGGCACCACTTATGACCGGACCGTCACTATCCAACCAACCAGCGCCACCTCTCTCCGCCGATCCATTATTGAGCGTTGGGGTGGCGCCGACAGGATTCGTGATCTTGACGCATTGGAATCTGCGCTTGCACAGCCACATCAAAACTTTGGAGGACAAAGCCTTTATCTGGACCTTACGAGTAAGGCAGCAGCCTTATGCTTCGCATTGGTTCTCAATCATCCCTTTGTTTATGGGAATAAGAGAATCGGACATGCCGAGATGGAAACATTCCTCATCATAAACGGCTCTGAACTTGATGCACCCATCGATGCACAAGAGCACGTCATGCTTGATCTGGCGGTTGGTAATCTGTCTCGCGAGGAATTTGTGGAGTGGGTGACTCAGCACACTACCCTCCACTACAAAATAGTTTCCCCCTCTTCAGGCAATATCACACCTCGGCCAATCGCATTGGTCCATAGATCATTCGCGCCTTTTTTAGTTTGGCCATATGCCGCCGGAGGTCTAGACCAAACTTCGAGCGGAGTACATCTGGCCTGAACCGATCAGCCTTACGCTCAACCTGATCGATCGCATCCTTCAATTCGCTCACTAATCGGCACCCTGAAGCAGTCAGCCAACCAAGGTGGCAATCCGCATAGTGCAGATCTTGAAGCGAATACCGGACTGACTCAACCTCTTCCAAACAACGAAACTTAGCTCGTAGGAGGTCTCCTCGGCTGAACCCCGCATGCTTCCACCTCACCGCCCCACCACGCCCCGACGCCCATGTCGAGAGTTTCTCGAAGAGCATTGCCCCCATGGTAAACGTGAACGTCGCGTGAAGGATGCCCCGCAACGGCCGCAGGCCTCGCCGCCAGGGCGAATAGAAAATCTGCTGATTGTGGTCACCGTGATACATAACATATTTGCGCAGCAACAGGTTCAAGTGGTGGTGACTGTTTTCATGAATCAGATCGTCTATCAAGTCAAGATCGTCCCGGTCGAAGCAATTAATGAAGGATAAACCAGGACGATGGCGGTAGCTGAAACTCACGACGCCCTTGGCTTTGAGCGGCACGATTCGCGATGTCAATAATGCCAGAATCGCGTGACCATCAGGCCAACACGCCTGAATGGTCCGACACGATCGAGCAATTCGCTCGACCTGTTTCGGCTTTGTCCTGACGACTGTCCTCGGCTCTCGATCTTTTCCATACACAAGTGTCGGGCCGACCGTAACCAAACCTCGCGCCGTCTCCAGAGCCACTGTTTCCTTGTGAACCTTCCAGCGCCATGTCCCTTGTTCCCGGCAGGTCCAGAGTGGAACCGTGTCTCGGCCAATCTTTACAATGATCTGATCCGTCTCAATAAGAAACGTTGCGTGGCCGCCTACTCGTTTCAGCGCATGACGAACATCTTGAGGAGCCTTAACCCATTCAACTGCACTACCGATCGAGACTGCTCCCGCGAGTTGGGCCCGCTCGAAATCAGCTTTGAGCGTTCCCGGGACCTCCCATCGAAGCCATCTGCTCTGCCTGTGCCATCTCACTGCAAGGGCTGGATCGAGGAACAGGGCTTCTTGGATGACTTCACGAGTCAGCCGTTCGCAGAAATGCGCTAGCCGTTTCTCAAATCCCGGCACCGACGGCCGTCCGGAAGGAAATAGTTCGTTCGAATATCCGTGTTCGAAAAACTTCTCCCGGCATTCGGCAAACAACTGCCCTATAAAGACTCGCCGATGCGGTTCTCGTTCCCACTGATGGAGAATGTCCAGGAAATAGACTAGCTCGTTGAGTGTCTCGATCCATCCAACTCCTTTCCAATTCGAATAGGCCTCACCTGTGAGTGACCGGTTCAGCAGCTCGAACCACCCGATAGGCAACCCCAATCGGGAAGACAGCACGGCATAATTGTCCTGCAATTCTTCACAGAGATCCTGCAACAATCGCCGCATGGACAGGCGGAATTCGACGGTCAGACGTGCAAGAAGGTGTACATCGAGTAGCGGCATCCGAGTGGCTCATGCAGGGAACGATCGCGCGGGGACTGTAACCCAGCACAGACAAAGGTGCAAGGAGCGAACCGTAGCAGAAGAGAGCGACAAGAATTGACGGCCCTGCTACCAGGCTTATCAGCAGGATGGTCAAAAGGCCGTTTAGTGCGTCAACCTGAAAAGGTTGAGGAAAGGGATGCTTTTGGTTAACCTTGGCCTTCTTATAGAGCTGGACTCCCGTTTCAACATCCTGCCACGCGGCCTTGGCGTGCCGCTGCATCTCCGGTCCCAGTTGCCGCACCGTGGCAGATCGCTGGCTCGTCCGATTGCGATCGATGACAGGATCCACAATGTTGCCGCAAGACCCACAGCGCAGACCACGCATTCACATCGGCAGATAACTCTCGCGGATGTCGAGCAAATCCTCACCGACCATGAGATCGTGGCATCTGGGACAATTCATAGAAACCCTCCCAGCCATAGGGTGCAACCCATTTCACCTGACTCCAGTCACCATGTCTGGAATCTATCGGTACAGAAAGCAATTGGGGTGCCACATGAGCCCTTCATACTCTTACGTGTTTTCGAGGCGAATCGTAGCGTAGCGCCCTGAGATTCTGGCACAATGACGAAAAATGTGACTGGATTGGCCCCATGGGACAAAATAGGTCATCAAGGTGTTCTAAGTAGACGTTTTTAACCGATGGCTCTGAGCAGACTAGAACTTGAACGTGTCCTCGCTGAACTCGCCCCCATGCTCCACGGCGGGTGGATTCAGAAAATTCACCAACCCACTCTGGGCACGCTCATTTTCGATGTCCGCACACCGGGACGGACGCATCGGTTGCTGATATCAGCACGGCCGGATACATCCCGATTGCACCTGACGAGCCAGCACTTTCCCAATCCGACGACGCCTCCGGCGTTTTGCCAGTTTCTGAGAGCTCACTTTCAAGGGGCTAAGATCGACGCGATGTCCCAAGTACCATACGAACGAATCGTTGAGATTGCGTTCATCGGTAAGGACGGCATGCAGACGCTCGTGTGCGAGCTGACCGGAAAGAAAACGAATATCCTGGTCCTCAACGCCGAACGGCACGTGCTTCGTGACCTCACCCACCAGCGCGACCGTATCGGTCACCCCTATACGGCTCCACCACACCGCCAACAAGTCCCGCACGCGGCACAGCCGATTCGCTTTACCGGATCCTGTGGCATTGAAGCTCCGGTATCGGCTGAGATCGATGCCTATTACCAGGACAAGGAATCGATCCTGTCGCTCGATCATGCCAAAGAGGCGCGACGGCAGATCCTAAAACGCACCATCAAGAAAGAGCGGCGAAGGATTGCAGCCTGGCAGGAGGATATGGGAAAAGCCTCTATTTATCGGAGCTATGCCCGCTATGGAGAATTGATCAAAGCGAATCTGAGTACGATCGCAAAAGGAGCCGAGCGGATCACCGTCGTCGATTATTTTGACGAGACACTCCCCGAAGTCACCATCCCACTCGATGCGGCAAAATCACCTCAAGGGAACATGGATGACTATTTCCGAAAACATCGCAAGTATCTGACAGCCGCCCGGGAGCTGACCCCGCGCATTGCACAGGCGGAGTGGACGCTGCACCGGCTTCAGGAAGAACTCTCGATGATTGAGCAGGGAAACTGGACTCCGCCGCCGGCAGCAGCCACCGCTCTTCGCACGACTGCACAGACGGCAAGGCTCAAGCGAACGCCATCCAGCAATGCCCAAGGACACGGCCTGTTCCGGCGATTCGTGTCGACCGATGGATTACCGATTTTTGTTGGACGCAATGCACGAGAAAACGATGCGCTAACATTCGGCTTGGCCAAGAGTGACGACCTCTGGCTCCACGCCCGAGGCACACCCGGATCGCATGTCGTCGTACGGCTCGGGAAAGGGGCCGAACCTCCGCTCGAAACTTTACGTGATGCCGCGACGCTGGCGCTGGTGTACAGTGACTTAAAGAAAAGCGGCAAAGGTGAGGTTGTCTATACCAGGCGCAAGTGGGTGAAAAAGGCCAAGGGCCAGACATCCGGCGCCGTGACCATCACACAAGAAAAGTCGCTCCATGTGAGCTTAGACAAGACCAGACTGGATGCCTTGAAGCTTCGGGTGACGGGCCAATAACCACACTCCCTACCTTGTCCTCTTTTTTCTATCAAATGCCATGATAACGTGTTCCTATATGGGCACGCCCTCCCAATCCTTCAATATCTTGAAAATCACCCACGCACTGACTGCGTGCCGAAGCCTACGTGAATTTGATCAACGACTGATTGACGCGTTATAGCAGACGGTGAATTGCGATCTCGCTGACTTCTATCTCTATAGCCAATCAACACAAACATTTGCCTCAGGTTGAGGCTGAGGTTGAGTAAAGAGCATCCGAACCCCTGTGCTTTAACCTTGCTCCGCGTGTTCCGTCATGAACCAGCCAGCAATCGATAACCGCCGGTGCTGACCTGCCGTAGAATCCACCCGGCACACTCGATGGAAACGAGGCACCGTAAACAGGACAAGAGAGCCTGGACGCGGCTCAATGCAGTGAGTCGGCACCAGATCTGCTGAAACAGACTCTTGCTCGTGCCGTTGCGCATACAGTATCAGTTCCCCTCCCCAGTCTGGCCGCCATTCTTCGTGGAAATATGCGACCACCGCGATTCGCCGCAACGGAGCCCGCCACCTCCCTGTGGAGCGGCCTTGATCCGTATCATCATGGGTCGGCAGACAATCGCCCGCCGCATAGGAGTAGTAACTGAATCCCAGATGGCGTCCCACAATATTGGGGAACGATTCGATGTAGCTCTGAATACAGGGCAGTTGCAATCTGGCAAGAAACTGCTGACCTTCAAGCGAAGCGATGTCTGCTTTCGCCCAATTCCCGGAGTGCGGAAAATTCTCCCTTACGTTGGGAAGCGCGTCCAGGCTCTTCCACGCCGCATTGATCATCGCCTCGCGAAAATACTGCCGCTCGCCAGGAGACCAGAAATCTTCGATGACCAGGACCGGATTCGTGTGCAAGGAGACCGCAGACAGATCTTCGATCGTCATAACCGATGGGAACAGATCCTCTTGCTTCTTCACCAGCTCCTCCTCGCAAGACTTGCTCGCAAGTCGGCTCCTAAACGCAGAGGGGCGGCCATTGTACAATGGCCGCCCCTCCAGACAAACAGGAACCGGATTAACTACCAGCGGTCGCGCTTGCCACCACCGGCCCGAGCTCCGCCGCCGCCGAATCCACCACGCCCTCCGCCGCCACCCATACGTGGCTCTTGGGGACGCGCTTCATTGACCGTCAACGTACGGCCGCCCATTTCTGAGCCGTTGAGCGCCGTGATGGCCGCTTGGGCTTCGGCGTCCGCCGACATTTCCACGAAGCCAAACCCGCGGGATTGGCCGGTAAACTTATCCGTGATGATCCGTGCGGATGCCACAGAGCCATGGGCTGCAAACAAATCGCTCAATTGCTGCTCGGTTGCCGAATAGGGCAACCCACCGACATAAATCTTTGAACCCATCGGGGTTCCTCCTTATAAATGATGACATTGTCTTGAACACGAGGACCGAGGGGGAAGGAGCGGGCCTAAGGCGCGAACCATGCAGCGACTTGGTCTGACTTCCGACGAGATTCCCGGACAAGGCAACATCCGCGTTGTGGGTCTACATGCTTGAATCGCTCTACCGCGAGACCCGTACGATAAAGTGCTTATACCTTAGCACAGGGATCTTCTCGATTACAACCTTACTCGCCAATTCTGACAAGCAGCCCTTGGTCCTTACAATAAGCGAAAGTCCGGTAGAACCACCACACGGCGATGACCAGGAACAGGCCATTGAGGCCCACTGCCCAAGCCAGACTGGCACTCGGCGCACCCTCTGCCCCCAACACAGCCCGCATTCCCTCGAAAATATGGGCCGCCGGGTTTATCCAGGCCACGAGCTTCAACCAGTTCGGCAAGATCTCCATGGGATAAAACACGCAGGAAATTGGCTGAAACAAGAACACCATGCTCCAGGCCAAAACCTCCGCCTCTTGCCCAAACCGCATAATGAGAGAAGTAGTAAACACGCCAATCACCCAGCCGGTCAGCACCAGGTTCAGGATGAAGGGAATCAACCAGAGTCCGATCATGAACACATTGTAAGAGTAGAAGAGCAAGGCGCACAGCGTCAGCACGATCCCCACAGTTGCTACTTTGAAGATGCTCATGACCATCGTAGCGGCCAAAAACTCACTCGGTTTGAGCGGGCTGGCGAAGAGATTCATCAAATTTCTCGCCCAAAGCTCTTCAAGAAACGAGATGGTGATGCCTTGTTGTGACCGAAACAGCATATCCCACAAGATGAGCGCCCCCAGGAAAAATGTGACGAACCCCGGCATCTGACCCTGAAAGCGTGTGAGATAGGTAGTGATAAAACCCCAGATCACAAGATCCAGGAACGGCCAATAAAAGATCTCCATGATGCGGGGCAAGCTGCGGCGATAGAGATAGAGATGTCTGGCGATCAGGGCCAGGACGCGATGCAGCTTCATTCGCACCCCCTGGTTCCGCGGCCATGCTCTCCGCCGCATCCACCGCATTCCTGGTGTGCGCCAAGCACCGTGCCCATGAGATGCCGCACGCCGCCGATCATGTGCACACCGGCGAGCTGACCATCAGGGGCGCGGCGAAGCCCGAAAGCGACAAGGACCAGCGGCATCACACTAAGGCCACAGGCAAATGCGAGTCCTGGCACTCGCGAGGAGTCCCACAACCAAGCCAGCGCCACCAGCATGAGGAACGGAATCGTCGATCCTGCCAGACTGTTCAGGAGCACGTGCTGACTGCATGTTCCACGCACATACCCGACCGTCCCAATCACGAGCCAAAACAAGCCCCAGCCGACGCTCAAGCCGAGCCCACCAGCCAGTAGTCCCATCCCAAAGTCGATCCAAGGCTGTGCCATCGTGTTGGTTTCTCTCTAACGCTGCGATTCACGCGCCAATTTCAGAAAGACCTCTTCCAAATCGGCCTGACCGAAGCGCGTCACGATTTCCTGAGCCGTCCCCTCAGCCACGATCTTGCCGCATTGCAGGAAGATAATGCGGTCCGACATTTCCTCCATTTCCCTCATGTTGTGTGAAGTATAGAGGATGCTCAAGCCGGAGGCCCGGCGTTCCTCTTTCAGTAACGCCCTGATTTTCCCGGCGATATCTGGATCGAGACTGGCGGTTGGCTCATCGAGAAAGAGAATCTTGGGTTCCGTGAGAAATGCCTTCGCCAAGGTCACACGTGTCATCTGGCCGGACGACAATTTCCTCGTGACCCTGGTGCGGAACTCCTCCATCTCCAGCTTCTTAACGATCTCATCCACACGCCGCGGGATATCCAACAGGCCGTAGAGCCGTGCAATAACCCAGAGGTTTTCCTCAACCGTCAACGACTGGGGCATCGAAATATAGGTGGAAGAAAAATTGACCTGTTGGAGAATGGTCTCCCGATGTGTGGCAAGGTCCATTCCAAACATGCGAATCGATCCTGCTGTCGGGGTGACGAGGCCCAGCAGCATCTGGATCGTCGTCGTCTTTCCTGCCCCATTCGGGCCGAGCAGACCGAGAATCTCACCTGGCTTGATCGAAAAGGAAATGCCGTCTACGGCGGGAAAGTCACCAAATCGCTTACTGAGATCCGTGACGTCAAGGACTGGAGAGAACATCGTCGTTACGCTCCCGCGGCTTCAATTAGACAACAGATTTTCGAGCTTCTCCGGGAGATGGCAGACTTCGCACTTTCGTTCGACCACTTTACCTTGGTATTCGGTCTTTCCGTCATGACACCGGAAACAGTCGTTGAGCGCCCGCGTGCGAAGATGGGACCCTTCCGGATGGTCCGGATACCAGGGCTTGCTATCGGCGGACACATGTCCACGTGGAATCACGATAGAATAGCCCTTGATCGGCCGATCATGAACTACCCCGGCATGGCACGCCATACACCCATCTCCGTTCCCGCTTTTCTCGAACGCGTCCATATGTTTCCGATGGCTCATGACAAGGCCGACCTCTTTCACCGGCGGCAGCAAATCGCGCGGCGCAACTTCGGAAACGCGGAGGATGTTACGATGGCAACTCAGGCAACGTCCGGAATCGACGTGTGCTTTCAGGTTATGCGGTTCGGCCGGAGTCCCAAAGGCATAACGCACCGCATCCCGTGTTCCTGCCCACACCTTGTCACGCAGCCAGCCTTCGAGTCCTGGTCTGACATGGCAGGCGACGCAGGTAACCTCCTTGTGCGAGGACGCTACCCAGCTCTCATAGGATGGAGCAATCATATGGCAACCGGCACAGAATTTGGGGTCGTCGGTCAAAGGAACAGCCGCGCCGCCGAGCGCAAGGACGCCGGCCGCGAGACCGAGGAGGACCGCAAGTCTAAGTGTCCAGCTCATGCTCTGATCGAGCACGTCGGGGAAACTGCTTTATGATAAGTGCGGCAACAGCGGGCACGTCGTCCAGACCAAACACCGGTACGTCAAGTGTGACCGGATGGTTAGACACCACCGCCAGCAAACCTTCTGACGAAACAGGCACCTCCCCAAATTGATCGCGAACAATCACGATCTTTGGATACCCTTCGTGTTTCCAGCCTTCCGCGATGATCAGGTCGTACGTCATGTCCAAAAACCTGTCTCGCACCTCTTCGACTTTCAATGTGTCCGAGACATCGGCAAACAAGGCCAGACTCCCTTTCGACAACACCATGACACTGCTAGCTCCCGCCCGCTTGTGCCGCCAACTGTCCTTACCTTCCGTATCGAGATCGAACCCATGGCCCGCATGCTTGACCGTGGCCACTTTGTACCCGGCACGTACCAACTCGGGAATCACCCGCTCAATAAACGTGGTTTTGCCGCTATTCGACCGTCCGACAAAACAGAGGATAGGAATGGACATAGGGGTTTTCGTCAACAACAAGATGATCGATGGTCGCCAGCCTGCACGTGTTCAGATTTTGTCAGCCAGGCCTCGCCACTCAGCAATTGAACCGTCACCAGGTCGCCAGGGGCCAACCGTTCCACCTCAACGGGTACATCGATCAAGCAATTGGCCTTCACCATTGAGGTGAGAATTCCTGATCCCTGATCGCCAGTCGTCCGAACCTTGAAAATACCCTCTTCACGTGTGAGAATCCCGCGTAAGAAGTGCCGCCGGTCCGGACGCTTCGAAAATGTCTCTTGGAACACCGCATCCACGATGGGACGGCTATAGCTGCGTCGCCCACCCATCTTGAGCAGGGCAGGACGAACTAATTGTTCGAAGGTGACCATGGACGAAACAGGATTCCCCGGCAAGCCGAAAGCCAGCTTGCCTTGAATTTTCCCAAAGGCCAGCGGCTGCCCTGGTCTGATCGCTAATTTCCAGAAGTTCATCTCTGCACCGATTTCCCGGAAGACGGCTTTGGTAAAGTCGTAGTCCCCCATCGACACCCCGCCGGACAGGACCAGGATATCAGCATTCAAGCCTTGGGAGATTTTTTCCTTCAGCGCGGCCTGCGTGTCCCGTGCAATACCGAGCAACAATGGAATGCCGCCGGCTTCCTGTACGGCGGTGGCGATGCCATAGCTGTTCGAGTTGATGATTTTCTCGTCGCTGAACCGTTCGTCGAGGTCAGCCAACTCATCGCCTGTCGAGAGGATAGCGACACGAGGGCGTTGATACGCAAAGAGAAATGATTTGGCCAGCACCGCCAGCATGCCCGCTTCTCCAGGGCGAATCTGCGTCCCCTTCGCAATGATACACTCGCCCTTCTTCACATCTTCACCCTGAGAACGAATGTTGGAGCCCCGTGGCTCCGGTTTGAAGATGCGAACGGTGTTCGAAGTCTGCTCCGTATCCTCAACCTTGAGGACCGTATCAGCGCCCTGTGGGATCGGCGCGCCAGTCATGATCCGAATGGCCTGCCCGATGCCAACCGTTTTCGACGGCATCCTGCCCGCCGGCACATCTTCGATCACATCCAGCGTCACGGGCTTCTGAATCGCATGATCCTGCTTGATGTCCTCCCAGCGAACGGCAAACCCATCCATCGCGCTGTTGTCCCACGGCGGGTTGTCCCGCTCAGCGACAATATCTTCACCAATCGTCCGCCCGAGCGCATCGAGTAGAGAGATCTTCTCCAAGCCCAATATCACCGTCGCATCGAGCACGATGTGTTGTGCCTCGTGAAGGAGTGTCAGATTGTTCATGATATCCGTCGCCGGTTGAAGGCCATCAGCTCAGTTATAGAGCAGGTTTCAGCAACGAACTGCCCTTCTTGCAGAAGGCTTCGACTTGGTTGGCGATGCGATGGTACGCCTCGGCGGTCGGCGTATCGGAGTTGAACAGCGCAAACGGCTCGCCCGCATCGGATTGGGTCACCACATCGGGATCCAGCGGGATGCACCCCAGAAACGGCACCCCCATGTCGAGAGCGGAGGCCTCGCCGCCTCCCTTTCTAAATACGTCGATATGGTGATGGCAGTTTGGACATTCCAGCCCACTCATGTTTTCCACGATGCCGATGATGGGCACCTCACTGTCTTTACAGAAGGTCACCGACTTGCGCGAATCGAGCAGCGCAACTTCCTGCGGCGTGGTGACGATGACGGCCCCGCTGACCGTGCCGAGCAAATCGATGGTCGTCACCGATTCGTTCCCGGTCCCGGGAGGCAGGTCGATCAACAGGAAATTCAGATCCTGCCACTCCACGCCGCCGAGCAGCTGATTGACGAACTCGTATTTGTACGCGTCGCGCCAGATGATCGGGTCGTCTGAATTCTGCAGGAGAAACGACATCGACGCGATTTTGAGATTGTAGGCCTGAAACGGAATGATCCCGCCGCCGGTGCTGATCTTGAGCTTCTGCCCTTCGGCGCCCACCATCTTGGGAATATTTGGTCCATGAATATCCATGTCACAGATACCGACGTGCCACCCTTTGAGCGCAAGACTGACGGCGATGTTCGTCGTGCAGGTGCTCTTCCCCACCCCACCCTTGTTGCTCATAATGAGCACCTTTTGCTCGATCCGCTCCATCCGCTTGGCCACGAGCCAGCGGCTGTGCCCTTCCTTGTCCTTCTGGCACCGTTCGTTCTCGTCGCAGATGGCGCAGGCCCACAGATATGTGCAAACGTCGCCGCCTCCGCTGCTGATCACATGAAGCTCACGTTTCATGGCTAATCCTTGTTACCGAGACACTTCTGCCGACTATCGCTGACGACCCGATGTGGGAACCCCCACGTACTCGCCCCCCGAAGCCTTGGCCGTCGATGCTGCAACCACACCGGCTCCCGCTGTTGCCATTGCCACTGCAGGCGCGGAGTCCGGTTTGTCTTCAGCGGGCTTCTGTTTGCCGAAAAACTTGGCACCGAAAATGCCGACCCAGTAGAGAAGAAACATGGGACCAGCCATGAGGCACTGGTTAAACGGATCGGGCGTGGGAGTCAGAATCGCGGCAATGATAAACGACCCCAACAGCGCCCATTTCCAGTATTGGATCAGAAACGGCGCATCAACCCATCCCAGCTTGGCCATGAGTGTGATTGCGAGCGGCACCTCAAAGATCAGACCAAAGACCAATAAAAACCACAGAGCGAACCCGACATACTGCGCGATCGAGATTTGCGGGACAAATCCCGCGTTGACGCCATAGGAAATTAAGAAGTTCAGTGCAAACGGAAGAATGAAAAAGAACGAGAAACCGACGCCGCAGTAAAACGCCACTGTACTGATGCACACAAACGGACCGACGAACCGGCGTTCCTGGGCATGCAATCCCGGCACCACAAACCGCCAGATTTCATACAACACATAGGGCATCGCCAGCACCAGCGCGAACAGCCCCGCGACCTTGACGTTCTGCCACAGGGCCTCGGCCGGGGCCAGAAACACAAACGGGACGGTCGGTAGTTCCGTCGGCTCCCAAGACAGGGTGCTAGGCACAAACATGTTCTGCAAGGGAATGCGCAGCCATTTAACCAGAGTGTCCGCATAGAAGAACGTTCCCACGAACACGATTACCGTAATGATTGCCGTGCGGGTCATCCGCACTTGAAGCTCCACCAGGTGCTCCATGACCGGCATCTTCCTGTCTTCCAGCGGCTTGAAGACCGAATCTTGCAGCCAGCGATTGAATGCGTCCAGCACAACCCCTCACTTAGGATTCACGGCTACGAACAGACTGTTTCCCTGCCGATTGACCAACAAGACCGCCAACTCGTCTTTCTTGATCTTGGCGGCGGCCTTCTGATACTCGTCCAGATTCTTGATGGTTTCATGGTTCACTTCCTGAATCACATCACCGCGCTGCAACCCTGCAGCTTCTGCCTGTCCGCCTCCTTCTACCGAGATGATCACCACTCCGGTCAACTTTGCGGAGATGTTCAATTGACTCATTACCGCGTTGTCCAATGTCTGAACGCGAAGGGACGCGAGGACATTGTCCGGCGGCTTGATCGTTTCGGTCGACTCCTTAGGTGGCGCCGGCTCTTTCTTCGCCAGCATTTCATCCGACGGGCGCTCGGCAACCTTCACGGCAATCGTCTGCTCCTTGCCATCGCGAAGCACTTTGATCGTTGCATCCTTGCCAACCACCGTCCGCGCCACGAGATTCCGGAGTTGGCTCACGGTCTGAATATCCTTGCCATTGAAGGCCACGACGACATCGCCCCGCTTGATCCCAGCGGCCTGCGATGGTCCGTTTTCATTCACATCGCTGATCAGCACGCCCTTGCGATGCTCCGGAAGTTTGAACGACTTCGCCAAGGCCGGTGTGATTTCCTGAATGGCAACTCCCATCCAGCCGCGCACGACTTTCCCCGTCCGCTGAAGACTCTCGACGATGTCGAGCGCAATACTGCTGGGAATCGCGAAACCAATGCCTTCGGAGCCGCCCGTCCGCGAAAAGATGGCTGTATTGATGCCGATCAGATCGCCGTCCATGTTCACAAGTGCCCCGCCGGAATTACCGGGATTGATCGCAGCATCCGTCTGAATAAAATCTTCATAATCGGCAATACCCACGTTTCCTCGTCCCAGGGCGCTGATGATGCCGAGCGTGACCGTCGAGCTCAACCCGAAGGGGCTGCCCACGGCTAAGACAAGATCGCCCACCTGTAATTTGTCATACGCTGCCCACTTGAGCGACGGCAGATTCGTGGCCTCGATCTTGATGACGGCCAAATCGGTCTTTGGATCTGTCCCAATGATCTTCGCGGAAAACTCGCGCCGGTCGTTCAAGGTTACTGTGATCTGGGTTCCCCCTTGGACAACATGGTTGTTCGTGACAATATAACCGTTTGGATCAATCACGACGCCCGAACCCGCACTCTGATCCGGCCGACCATGCGGCGCAGGTGGCGTGTGAGGAATCGGCGGTGGCGCTGGCAAATCCTCTCCGCCCGGCTCCTCACCCGGTGGTTTTTCAAATGGGCCCGGAGGCAATCCACCCCGGCGACGCCCCCCTTCACTTCCGCCGATCACCGCAATATTGGCAACTGCGGGAATCGTTTTCTTCACGATGTCGGAAAAACCCTGAGTGAACGCCGGCGGAACCCCTGCGGCTGAAGCGGACACCGCGCCGTCAAGACCGACAAGGGCACAGAACCCCAACAATACTCCACTGCCGATCGACCACGTGGTCATGGGCTGACGTCGATACTCCATAGAACGAGTCCTCCAGAGGTTTGACGGTACTCTAAGTGCTCAAGGCACACCACTCCCCGCTAACTAGATTCGTCTTCGAATCAGATTCGTCAAATTCAGACAAAGTCATTACACCATCCGTGTATCATCTTACACTAATCGTTCCTTGGGCTTCAAAGAAGAAAAGTCTGTCCTATTTGGCCCGCACAAGTCTGTAGGCCGCGTAAGTCAACGGATTGCCGGTTGCTTTCGTCCCATGTTTCCAGTACGGTGACTCGAACCTGATTCAATGGATTCAGTCGTGACTCGTTCCAGTACGTCACCTTCACACCGACCATTCTCCACGGCATGCCTGATCCTGGCAGGATACGCCGTCTTGCTGAGCGCCGCATGCGCCAGACACTTGGAATTTCCTCCCATGGGAGAGCCCCTGCCCTCTACGGTTACGCTCAAATTAGCACCGTCCATCACGCCGCAGACATTTCATTACACGGACTCCTGCGGGCAGCCGGAAGAAATTCCGATCGGCCGCCAGATTGAGGCCGCGCTGCGTGAAGGGGCACATCGGACATTCAAGACCGTAGTTTCGGATGACAAAACTGACAAGGGCATCGTATCGGATCATGTGATCACGATCGATATCCGCGATTGGTTCTTCGCACTCGATACGGATGCACTGTACGATCGGGCTCCCGCGACCATGCGGATGAACGCGTTCGCGCGGATGCATGACAAGACCGGAGCCCTGCTACGGGAAACGGAATTCAAGGTCGTCCGGCAAGAACGGCTGCGACTGGAGCGACTCGGCAAAAACTGCAATTACATCATTGACCCATTCATCAAGAATACGGCCGTTGAGTTGGCATACAAACTCTTTATGGATGCCAGAGTCGCGCTCGGAGGAACTCCCGATTCGCCCCCGATCGCTGAGCCCCCTATCTCTGATTCACTCAGTACGCCCCCGATGGCCGCCGCTCTTCCTGCAACCGTGCCTGCTTCGCCATCGACACTTCGATTCAAGGCTCTACTGCTGGATGAGAACGGCAATCTGATTTTTGAGGGAGGCGAGCATGTCCGCGTGCGTGTGGATGTCGTTAATACTGGAGCAAGCCCGGTTGAGCACGCATCGGCCTCACTCATCGGCACTACGGCAGTCATCGAACAGTTCCCCGCGACGAACTTGAGAATTCCCACACTGCTGCCAGGCCAGACCAAAACCGTTGAATTCATCGCGACGTTACCCATGACCATTCAACCGCAGCACACTGAGATCCTTGTTACGGTTTCTGAATCGGTAGGAGCCGCCGCACC